>JBDTAI010000065.1:0-5247 GCA_039924685.1 Ktedonobacterales bacterium | reverse complement strand
AGTTACGCCGCGGCCCATACAGAACGGGCAGAGCGGCGACGTGGAGGTAGGCGATGTGAGCAAGTCAGGAAGCCGATTGACGCGCCCACATACCTCCCGACCGACAGCGGATGAGACGCATGTGGTTGTACGTGGCGACGCCGACCGGCTGCGACAACTTACGTTGATTCTGCTGGATAATGCGCTGCGTTACACGCCACAGGGGGGCGCCGTGCATGTGACGGCGCGGCGCGCGCCACGGGGGTGGGAGCACGGTCACAGGTTACATGGCGATCAAGCAACCCTGAGCATTGCCGATACCGGCGTGGGGATTGCGTCTGAACATCTGCCGCATCTCTTCGAGCCATTCTATCGCGCGGCCCCTCAGCCACCCAGTGTCGCCAACGCCTCTGTCCGCTCAGGTGGAACAGGGCTTGGCCTTGCAGTGGCGGATTGGATCGCGCGGGCGCATGGCGGCTCCATCACGGCCACGAGTACGGTAGACAAAGGCAGCGTCTTCACCGTAACGCTCCCTCTGGCCGCTATGCCCCCACATACAGCCACACATGCCAAAGCAGGCGCCTGAAACGGACCCTACTACCAGGTATCTGCTTGACAACCTGCATTTCTGCTGGCATACTTCCTCCAACTCTGAATTGTTCAAGCGGTTGAACAATAGTAAAATGGCAACCATCGCGTCGTCAGAACGACGCACTTGAGGAAGGACGGCTGATGGCGCGCACGGTAGACATCGAGGCGCGTGACGCTCGCAAGCAGGCGATCCTTGATGCGGCGATCCGGGCGCTGGCGCGGGATGGCGTGGCGGCATCCACGACACGTTCGCTGGCTGCCGCCGCCGAGGTCAACCAGGCGACATTGCTCTATTATTTCGAGAGCAAAGATGCCTTGCTGGCCGCCGCGTTGCAGGAGCTTATGCGCCACACACGCGAGTTGGTACTGGCCGCCGCATCCAGCGCCCTCGATCTGCGCATCGCCATCGCCGAGAGTCTGCGCGCCTTCTGGTCCTACGTGGAACGGGAGCCGGAACTGGAGATGATGCAGCAGGAGTTGACGCTCTACGCCCTGCGCAGTCCCGATTCCGCCTGGCTGGCGCGAGAGCAGTACGCGGGCTATTGCGCGGTGGTGGCGGCGATCTTTGTCGAGGCGTTTGCGACGGCTAGCCAGTCCTGCGTCGTGCCATTCGATGCGCTGGCGCGCTTCGCCATCGCCGACCTCGACGGTATGATTCTACAATTCCTGAGTGACCGAGACGTTGAACGGGCGCGACGTGACCTCGATCTGCTGATCGCCGCCGTCATCGCCCTATGCGATCTCTCGGTATAAAGGTATGTGACGGCCATTCCATCCGTTGCCAATCTCCAGCCCGCGCAGGCGCGGCTTTTGTGGCTACTGCCCAAAGGCGCGGCTTCAGCCGCTGGCCGATCTCGTCACGCGAGGGGAGGCGTATATGCTTGAACAGCGCGCAACCCAGATAGAACCATTCACTGACAGCGACACCAGTGACGATCAGCGTTCGTTCCAGGCGCCGACGCCGACCTATGCCACCTATCGGGAAGCGTTTCGTGGGCGCACTATGCCCTTCGCCTGGCTCAACCTCGATCTGCTCGATGCCAATATCCGCGCCGTGGCGAGCCGCGCTGGCGGCAAGCGTATCCGTGTCGCCTCCAAGTCGGTGCGCAGCGTGCCGGTGCTACGCCGCATCCTGGCCGCAGATCCGTGTTTTCAGGGGATCATGTGCTTCACGGCGCGTGAGGCGATCTACCTCGCGGGGCAGGGCTTCGGCGATCTGCTGATTGGCTATCCCATCTGGCATGCTGACGATCTTGCCGCCGTGGCGCGGGCGACATCCGCAGGCGCGCAGATCACGCTGATGGTGGATAGCGTGGCGCAAGTGGAGCAGATCGAGACGGTGGCGGCGCAGGCGAGGGTGCAACTGCCGCTCTGCATAGATATTGACATGGCAGCCGATGTGCCAGGGCTGCACTTTGGCGTCTGGCGCTCGGCGCTGCGCACGCCTGCACAGATGCTGCCTGTGGTGCGGCGCATCCAGTCATCACCGCATCTTCTCCTCGACGGCGTGATGGGCTACGAGGCACAAATCGCTGGCGTTGGCGACAATTTTCCTCACCAGCGCATCAAGAACGGCGTGGTGCGCTGGCTACAGCGTCGTTCAGCGCGCGAGGGAGCGGAGCGGCGCGCGGCGCTGGTGGCGGCTATCACATCGCTAGAAGATGGGAGCGGTCAGCAGTTGCGCTTCGTGAATGGTGGCGGCACGGGCAGCATCACAACCACCCGCGCCGAATCGGTCGTCACCGAGATCACCGTCGGCTCTGCGTTTTATGGTCCTGCGCTCTTCGACAACTACCGCGCGTTCCACTATCTGCCGGCCGCCGGATTTGCCGTCGAGATCGTGCGTCAGCCACGCGCCGACATCTACACCTGTCTGGGCGGAGGCTACGTCGCCTCCGGTGGCGTCGGCCCCGAAAAGCAGCCACAACCCTATCTGCCAGTTGGCGCGACGCTGGATAAACAGGAGGCCGCTGGCGAGGTGCAGACACCGATTCACTATCGCGGGCCAGAGACGCTGGCGCTGGGCGATCCGATCTTCCTGCGCCACAGCAAGGCGGGCGAACTCTGCGAACGGTTCACCACGCTGCTGCTCGTCTCGCAGGGCGCCGTGGTTGGCGAGGCAGCCACCTATCGCGGCGACGGCCAGTGTTTTCTATGAGCATGGCCGCGCTCTCAGCATTGAAATGCCGGAGCACGGGACGGATGGGAACTATAGTCCCTTGATATGCGCCGTCTTTTTGCCTGGCTGCGTGGACATGTCAGGGCGTCTACCGGACGCCCGCTGTGACTACCACATGTAAAGTGACATAAGCAATGTGAGAATAACCTGAATGAGCCTGGAAGGTCGGTTATCATGAGTAGCATGACCACGAGTGGCAAGGGCCACCTGCGTTGGCGCAACTGGTCCGGCTCCGTGCAAGGGAGGCCGCGTGAGATCGTCAGGCCGCGCAGCGTGGCGGAACTGAGGCAGCGTGTGGGCCAGTGGGGAGGCGAGGGACGCCATGTACGCATAGTTGGCTCCGGCCACTCGTTCACGCCGCTGGTGCAGACCGACGATGTGCTGGTCTCGCTGGATGATCTTCAGGGCGTCCAGTCAATCGATCAGGCGAACGGTCGTGCTGTGGTGCTGGGCGGGACCAAGCTCAAGCTGCTGGGCGACGAGCTATTGAAATCGGAACTGGCGCAGGAGAATCTTGGCGATATTGATGTGCAGAGCATCGCGGGCGCCATCGGCACCGGCACGCATGGCACCGGTGTGCGCTTTGGCACACTTGCGACCCAGGTGGAGGCGCTCACGCTCGTCACCGCCGACGGCGAACTGCTGGAATGTTCACCTGAGCGCAACACCGACATCTTCAAGGCGGCGCAGGTGTCGCTGGGTATGCTGGGGGTGGTCGCCTCGGTCACGCTGCGTGTCGTGCCAGCCAAACGGCTCCACTACGAGGTGCGCCGTAAGCGCCTCGACGACTGCCTCGCCAACCTCGACGCCTACAAGCGTGACAACAGCCACTTCGAGTTCTTCTGGATGCCCTATACCGAGTGGACCCAGGCCAAGTTCCTCAATGAGACGGAGGACAAAGCCAGCGGCGGCAACCTCTGGGGCAAGTTCAACAAGATCGTGCTGGAAAACGGCGTCTACTGGCTGCTCTCGGAGGCATGCCGCATCGCGCCGCCACTCACCAAGACCGTCAGCCGCATCTCGGCCAGCGCGCTCTCTCCAGTAGATGAGGTGGACTACAGCCACCGACTCTACGCCACGCCGCGCGCGGTGCGCTTCCAGGAGATGGAGTACAACCTGCCCGCCGAACACTTTCCTGCGGCGGTCGCGGAGATACGCGCCTGCATCGAGCACGAGCGGTTCAATGTCCACTTCCCTATCGAGTGCCGCTTTGTGCATGGCGACGACATCTGGCTCAGTCCGGCGTATGGGCGCGACTCTGCGTATATCGCCGTGCATATGTATCGCGGCATGCCCTACCGCGCCTACTTCGACGCCATCGAGGCGATCTTGCGCCGCTATGGCGGGCGCCCGCACTGGGGCAAGTTACACACCCAGACGGCGGCGAGCCTTGCCGCGCTCTATCCGCATTGGGACGACTTCCGCCGCGTGCGCGCCGCGCTCGATCCACAGGGCGTCTTTCTCAACGACTATCTGCGCCACCTGTTCGACGCCGACGGCCCCATCTCATCCATAGCGGCGCAACAGCCGGGCGTTTTCGCCGGAGGTCAATCGTGAGCGATGTTCTCTCGTCCCTGCCACCCGCCGCGCCGCCCACCACTGGCGCTACCACCAGTCGCGCGGCTGGTTCACTGAAAAGTGGCCATCTCGGCCTGTGGCATGCCATCGTGATCTCAGTGGCCGTTATGTCGCCTGCCTCATCGATCTTCTTCAACACCATTCCGCAGGCGCAGCAGGCGGGCGCGGCGATTCCCCTCTGCTATGTGATCGGCTTTGTGGTGGCGTTGCTGGTCGCCAACCAGTATAGCGAACTCTCACGCGAGCTGCCCTCCGCCGGTTCGGCGTTCACCTATGTAATCGAGGGTCTGGGGCCGCGTTGGGGCTTTCTCACCGGCTGGATCGGTCTGATCGCGGTGGCGCTCGGCGCTCCCTTCACCTTCGTGATCATGAGCGCCAACTTGCAAGCCATCGTCTACCGCTGGTCGGGCATCAACCTGCATTGGAGCTTTTATTTCGTAGCTGCCACCGGCCTCGTCTTTGCGCTGTGCTACATCGGCGTGCGCGAGTCGCTACGCATTGATCTGGCATTCCTTACCTTCGAGATTCTCATCTGCCTGCTGCTGGCGGCCATCGTGTTGTTGCGCGTCGGCCAGCAGGGTGGCCTCACACTGGCGCCATTTACTGCCAGCCCTGTTCCGGCCAATGGCTCGCTGGCAATCGGTGTGGTGTTTGCCGTGTTGAGTTTCATCGGTTTCGAGATGGCGGCCACACTTGCCGAGGAAACCGCCGACCCGCGCCGCAATATTCCCCGCGCGGTCTTTGGCGCCATGATCGTCGTCGGTGTCTTCTACATCGTCATGGCCTATGCCGCGACCATTGGCTATGGGCCCAATAAAATGGTGACGGGCTACGGCAATGACCCGGCGCCTTTCGATACCATCGCGCGCCACTTTGGCGGCCCTGTCTTCGCGGCAATCATAGACGTGGTGGGCATCTTC
>JBDTAI010000064.1:0-3949 GCA_039924685.1 Ktedonobacterales bacterium | reverse complement strand
CCATTGGTGTTTTACGCACGTGTTTCACGCACGTGTTTCACTCATGGCGGACGCAGGACAGCGAAGGGCTGTTGGAGGAATGAGGAGGCGCCCTATGGCAGCAACCCTCGATCAACGTGGCCAGGCTCCCACTACCCGTTCAGGGAGCACGCGCTGGCGTGCGCTGTTTTCTCCCTGGTTCTGGATTGCTCCCGCGCTGGCGTTCGTCACCATCTTTCTGTTCTATCCCGTGATCTACACCTTCTGGTTGAGCTTCCTGAACCCCTTGTCAACCCAGTTCGTCGGGGTGAAAAACTACCAGACGATCTTCACCAATCCGGGGCTGCTGGAGGTCTTGCGCAACAACATCCTCTGGCTGGTCGTGGGGACGGTTGGCTCGGTGGCGCTGGGATTGCTGGTCGCGGTGCTGGTGGACCGCGTGAAGTTCGAGGGCACGGCGAAGGCGGCGATCTTCATCCCGATGGCGATCTCGTTTGTCGGCGCGGGCGTCATCTGGCGCTTCGTCTATGCCTACACAGCGCCTGGGCAGCCACAGATTGGCCTGCTCAACGCGATCTGGGGGCTGTTTGGTGGCCAGCCCATCGCATGGCTGGTCAACGCACAGACAAACAACCTTGCCATGATCGCGGTGTACATCTGGATATGGACCGGGTTCTGCATGGTGATCATCTCCGCTGCGCTCAAAGGCATTCCGGTGGAGCTACTTGAAGCGGCGCGGACCGATGGCGCGAGTGAAGTGACGATCTTCTTCCGCATCACCATTCCGCTGATCAGCCCGACGCTTGCCGTGGTGGCGACCACGATGGTGATCAACCTGCTCAAGATTTTCGACATTGTCTATGTGATGACCGGCGGCGATTTCGGCACCAACGTAATCGCCACGGAGTATGTCACCCAGGCGTTCAACTTCAACAACTTCGGCCTGTCGAGCGCGCTAGCAGTCGTGTTGATCGTCGCCGTCATTCCGGTGATCTACTTCAACATCCAGCGCTTCCGCATACAGGAGGCTCAACGATGAGTGTGACCGACAATCCCCTGAAAAGCGAGAGCATCGTGACGAATGCGTCGCTGGGTGGCGCTGGCGCCGCACCGCATAGCGCACCGCGCCAATATTCGTCGCAGGGTGAGCGCCTCTTGCACATAGTGAATAGCGGCATTGTTGCCGCCATCGTCGTGCTCATCTCGCTGATCTGGTCGGTGCCAACCTTTGGCCTCTTCATCAGCAGTTTCCGTCTGCCGACTGCCATCAACGACAGCGGCTGGTGGATGGGCCTTGTGCCGCCCTGGCACTTCACCATCGGGAACTATGTTCAGGTGCTTCAGGCGCAAGGGCTAGGAGCCGCGTTTCTCAATAGCCTGATCATCGCCATCCCTGGAACGATCCTGCCGGTGCTGGTGGCAGCATTCGCCGCCTACGCGTTCGCCTGGATGAAGTTCCCCGGGCGCGACTGGATCTTCCTGGCCATCGTCGCGCTACTGGTGGTGCCGATCCAGATGACGCTGGCGCCGGTGCTTCAGCTATTTACGGCGGCGGGCCTAACGGGCAGCTATGTGACGATCTGGCTGGCGCATACGGCGTATGGGCTACCGTTCGCCATCTATCTGCTGCGCAATTTCTTCAGCGCGCTGCCCTCGGACCTGATGGAGTCGGCGCGCATAGATGGCGCCTCGCAGTTGCGCATCTTCACACACATCCTCATACCGCTGTCGGTGCCAGCGCTCGCCTCGCTGGTGATCTTCCAGTTCCTCTGGGTCTGGAACGATCTGCTGGTGGCGCTGGTCTTTCTGGGCGGCAATCCCGACAAGGCGCCGATGACGCTGACGCTGGCCAACCTGGTCAATTCGTATGGCAGCAACTACCAGGTGCTCACAGCGGCGGCGTTCGTCTCGATGGCGCTGCCACTGGTGCTCTTCTTCAGCCTGCAACGCTACTTCGTGCGTGGCATCCTGGCTGGCTCGGTCAAGGGATAGCCAATCACCGAGCACGCAGACAGGACGACGTGCACTAGGGGGCGGTGCCTACAGCCGCCAGAGTTGCTTGAGGTGGTTGATCAGCGCTTCCTGGCGCCGCTCAACCACCTGGGGCGTCCACTCCTGCTCTTGCAACACCTGCGTTGTCAGGGCAAAGGCGGCGACACCATTGCGTGAACTGAAGTAGATCGTCTTCTTGCGCGCGAAGTCATAGTTCGAGGCCTGCATGTTCTTGGCGCGTGAGAGCAACACCAGATTACCCAGGCGATGCACCCAGCGCGCCCGCTCTTCCAGCGTCGGGAACACCGTCATCCACTCGCTCTCAGGTGGCGGATTGCGCGGCAGCACATGCTCGACGGTAAGTGTGCGGTGCGCGTAGAGCGTGCTATCTGCCTGCGCGAGACTGCTATCCAGTCGCAGCAACGCATATTGACGTGGCATGGCGGCCATCAGATAGAGGTCGCCACTGAGCGCGCCAAGTGTCGCCTCGCGTTCCTCAGCGTTCAACTGCATGGGCGAGCTGGCAAGCGAGAGGTCGGCGCCGCACTCGATGGCGGCCAGCAGCCGGTTATACCGCTGAATGCGCTTGTTGATGAACTGGCGGCGAATTGTCAGCGAAGCCGCCAGCCGCTCCAGCCCGATGAAGAACCGCTCAAGCCGGTCGGGCGCATCGGGGTAGCTGCGCAGATAGACCATCGCTGGCGGTATCCAGTCAATGTTGTCGAGGCGGTTGAGCCAGCGCAGCAGCGCGTTGATTCGCCCGGCAACCTCTGGCTGTTCGGCTGACTCATAGCGCGCATTGCTGAGAACGTAGAAGGCGTCACCATAGGGCCGCAACACGTCGTCAATCAGGCGCCGCGAGTCGTTGATCGTCGCCACGACATAGGCGCGGAACTCATCGAGAATGGTTCCCATTGGCTTGTTTTTGCGATAGATCATGCGGATATGCGTAAGCAATTGATCAAATGCTCCCCGGCCCAATGCTTCTTCGGTGTCCTCCCAGCGGCTGGTATACTCGCGCTGCTCATGCTCCGCAATCTGGCCAATGATCTCCGCTTTGAGGATGTCGGCATACGAGAGATCGAGTCCGCGATCATTGAGCACCGAGAAGATGCGGTAAGCGGAACTGAGATCGGGCGTGGACACCACCACCAGCAGGCAGCGCGTCACGATGAACTGCGTCAGCCGGATGCGTTGCGCTTCAGGCAGGTCGCCCAGTGTGCGCAGATAGTAGAGCGTATTCTCGCGCATGTTGCGCTGGCTATCGTTGAGGTTGCGCAGCAGCGCCGCACGCAGATGCACGATGCCGTGCTCACTCTGGATGTACTCCTGAAAGAAGAGGGCGTCACGGTCTTTGGGGCGCAGGCGATAGCGCGCAGGCAGGTTGTTGAGCGGATCGGCGGGCGCATAGAGACGGCGTGTGATACCTTCGGTGAAGCTAGGCGGGATCAGCGCCCGCAATGTCGCCAGCAGGATCGTCAACGTGATCAGTCGCTGCTGGCCGTCCACGATCTGCGCGTCGGGCCGCTCGCTCTTGATCAACACGATGCTGCCGAGGAAGTAGGGCGACAAATCTTCGACGGCATCATCGCTCGTACCCAGATAGCCCAGCAGATCATCGAGCAACTCACCGGCATGTTCAGTCGTCCACGCATAGGGGCGCTGATACGGCGGCACACTGAAGGCGAAACGTTCGCTGAAGACCTCGCCAATCGTGTGCTGCTCACCCTTGATTTCAACTTTTGCCATAGTCGCGTACTCGATGTCCTCTCAATGTTAGCCGAAGATCACAGTCTCATAGCGGCCAATAGCGGCCAATAGCGGCCAATAGCGGCCAACGCCTAATGTACAGTGTACCCCATTGTTTGGACAACAGTAGGGCGAAATGACGTTAAAGCAGCAGGCAGCGTAAGGCGTGATTATGTGGTGGGAGCAGTCGCAAAGACCTGGGCGGGCGTTTGGTAGCCCAGCGCCTGGT
>JBDTAI010000063.1:0-2849 GCA_039924685.1 Ktedonobacterales bacterium | reverse complement strand
GCGGCGGCGGGGGCCGAGGAAATTATGCTGCACTGGTTCGAGCAGGAGGATATTGACGGCCTGCGCGCCGTCGCTGAAACCGTGCTGCCACAGGTGTGAGGGCGCATACTACGGGTGTTTGAGGATGTCGTGGCGCGCCGATGCGCCGCCAGACAATATGCGCCTCGCCGGGGATGCGCTCGGCGCCGTAGGTGAACGTGGCGCGACCATCCGGCGCCAGGTCATCTCGAAGACACCGGGATGACCCTGCACGCCTTTGATCCGTAGCCCTGGACGAAAACCACGACCATCACGCATATCTTCAACCATATGCTTCATGGCGAGGATGAATTGATCCTGCTCATCTTCGGACAGTTTGGCAAACTCACGCAGAAACTGCGAAAACTCTTCATGCGTCAGCATTGGCGTCTATTTCTGCCGCCTGCTCTGCCGCAATCCGCGCATTTGCCCGCTGGATGCGTTTCTCGCTCACACCGAGGTGACCTAACCAGTCATCGGTTTCATAATACTGTGAAAGCGCATCTGGATCGCGCAACGCATCAACCTATTGCGCAATCAGGTCATCGGGCAATTGTCCCTGCCGCTCCGCCGCGATCTCAATCGTTTGGTACTGCGCGTCGCTCAGGCTCATCTGCTTGCTTATAGTAGCATCTCTTCATCTCTTGCCATCACCGGCAATCCGCCAAGTGCCTCTGTACGGCCATTATACTGCATGTTTATCCACCAACGTGAGCAGCGGGCGGATGTCGAAGCGCAGTTCACGGTGGGCGGCGCGTAGGGCTGCCTCGACGGCGGCGGGCGTTTCGGCGCGGGCGAAGATGAAGCCCAGATAGCTGGCCCCTTCTGGCAGCGCCAGCAGTGTCGAGTGCGGCTTGACACTGATCTCTACGCCCGTCACCAGCGGCACGGCCCGCGCGCGCTCGACGCCCTCCACCCGGCGCAATACGCCGGTTTTGGGGATCGGGATCATCATCACACCAGCGGCGGGTCCAGAGCGGTCGAAGGTGGGGACAGGCAGCCGCAATGCGTTGCGCAGGATCAACTCTTCGAGCGACATGCCCGCGCCGAACTCGAGGATCGTGGAGCAGAGGCCACCTATCGAGCGCCCCGCGATCTCCACCATCCACGGCCCATGCTCGTTGACGCGCACCTCGGCATGCACTGGTCCGTGACGCAGCCCGATGGCCGTTGCCGCCGTAGCCACACACTGCGAGATCGCCGCCTGGGTCGCCGCATCCAGCCGCGAGGGTGTGACGTAGATCGTCTCCTCAAAGAAGGGGCCGTCCAGTGGGTCGGGCTTGTCGAAGATCGTCAGCGTGTGCAGCGCGCCGTCGGTCAGCAGCCCTTCGAGCGCCACCTCTTTGCCAGGGATGAAGTCCTCGACCAGCACATCGGTCGCCGCCAGCGGATAGCCGTCGCCCAGCAGGATACGCTTGAGCCGCTCGAATGCCCCCACGAATCCATCGGCATTGTCGGCTCGGATCACGCCACGGCTGCCGGAGAGGCGCAGCGGCTTGACCACACAGGGATATATCACCTGTCGAGCGATCTCGCGCGGATCGCCGGAGAGCGGGAAGCGGCGAAAGATCGGGCATGGCGCCCCGCCAGCGGACATCAGCGCGCGCATCAGCCCCTTGTCGCGGGCGGCCTCTGCGGCCTCTGGCGGATTGTGCGGCAGGCTCAGCGCAGCGGCGGCGCGGCTGGCGATCAGCGTGGCGCTATCGTCCACTGCGATGAGCGCGTCCACTGGATGTTCGTTCGCATAGGCGACGATGGCGGCTGTGGCGGCATCGGCGTTGGCGAAGTCGGCGGCAAGCTGCACATTCCACGCCTCGGCCAGCGGCTGGGGCAGGTCTATGCCGCGCACCACCTCCACATCCAGCGCCTGCGCCGCCCGCAGAAAGGCTGCGGCGCGATAGGTGCTGGGCGAAACCAGCAGCAACAGCCGCTTGCGCTGCGATGTCGTATCGGTATCGGTATCGGTCATGACCTTTTCCATACCAAAAGTATAGCGCATAGGTGGGGGAGTGGGGGAAGTAGTGAGGGGAAGAGCGTGGCCTGAAGGCCACGAACGCTCCCTACCGCCCATCATGCCATCATGCAGAGCGGCCAGCGCTCAGCGTGGCCAGCAGCGGCGCGATGTCGTTTGGGCGGATCGCCTGCGCGCCAGCCGCCACCAGCGGGGCGTTGTCGGGATCAGCGAGGGTGAAGACGGGGATGGTTGCGGCGGCGAGCGTGTCGAGCGCCAGCCGCTCGGTCTTGCCGCCGGGCGCCGCGTGGGCAAAGAGGACGGCCCCGGCCAGCGCCAGCGCGCAGGCGTTGCGGCGGGCCACCGTCGCCGCCGTGGGGCGCCGTTGCTGCGCGGCGAAGGGCGCGACCACTGCCAGCCGCCCTGCCGCGATGGCCGGGCGCCATGTCTGCGGTATCCGCATCGCATCTACACTGCGCGCTGGGCAGATGAGAATCGGCTGACGACCGCGCAGCAACAGCCGCAGCAACTCCTGCTCCAGTGGCGAGTGGAAGCCGCTGACGACAGGTACACCCGCAGCGCGCAGTGTGGCGGCGAGATCGAAGATGCCCAGGATCACCCCGCCGGGGCAACGCGTGGAGCAGAAGAACGCCAGCGCAGGCGTCCCCAGCAGCGCCGGATCGCCGATGATGCCCACGCTCTCGACCTTGCCCTGCGTGGTGTTGGGGGCATGGGTGATGGGGCCAGGCGGGCGTCCACCGGACGCCCCTACAGGAGCGCCACCCAACGTGGCAAACGCCGCCCGCGCCGACTCAGGCCAGCGCGCATCATCAGCCGCCAGCCGTTGCGCCGCAACCACCACCGCGCTCTCAGCCATACG
>JBDTAI010000062.1:0-6516 GCA_039924685.1 Ktedonobacterales bacterium | reverse complement strand
CATCAGCGCTGGAATCGGGAGAATCGGGAATGCAGGTGACTTCCCAGCGCAGGTTGTCGCGCCCAGTGGGGTTGGTGGTTTGCCAGGCGAAGCGTGTGGGTGGATCGTAGAGGGCCATCCGGGCGGGAATGCTACGTTCTTTGCCTGTTGGTCCCTGAAGGAACGCCCAGGTCATGTCGGCGCGCAGTGGCCCCTGCGGCTCGTTGGCGAGGGCGCCCCCGGCGAACCAGAGGGGCGCGTTGCACGGGTCGGCCAGCAGGGCGAAGGCAACGGCGGGCGCAGCGGCGACGGTGGTGGTGGCGCTTCCTTCGCGCATTGGGGTTGATCTCCTGTCTGTGCAGGCAGCCGGACACGACGTGGTCAGAGCGCCAGCGCGCCGGGAAATTGCCAGATATATTGAGGATTCTAGCACAACAACGCCTCCCCTCTGAAATGGTCGGGAGGGAGGCGTGGAACTGGCGTATGCGGCTGTTGGAGGGGTTAGCTGCCAGAGGCTGATGAGCCGCGTGCGGTGACGGTGGCGGCGACACGTGGCGGGCGGCGGCGCTGCACGAGGTAGATGCTCAACGCGACAAGGAAGGCGAGGATCGAGGCGATGGTGCTGGCGCCCAGGAAGGGGAACGGCTGGCGTCCGGTGACGTTGAGCAGCAGCAACAGCTGGTTGACGCTCGCCAATGCCAGCGAGAAGATCCAGAAGGTGAGCAGCACGATGAAGCCGACCAGTCCCAGGAAGCGCGTGGTATTTTCTAGGACACGCAGCGAGAAGATCAGCATGGTCAGCGCTAGCACCAGCGCGATGACGGCTACGATACCCCAGAGGAAGGCAATCCCGGCGGCGGTATACTGCCCGTAGTTGGCCAACTGCGCCTGCACGGCTTGAAAGTCCACACAGGTTGCCGCCGATGTGCACGTGCGGGAGTCGCTTTGCAGGTGGAGATACTGTTCGATCTCTTTCGCTGCCGAACCGACGGAGATCGTCGCGAACAAGATCAGCACCGGCCAGACGACATTGCGCAATGCGATCAGCAGGTTGTCTATGGCGATGCGGATGCGGCGATTGAGCGCGGAGCGTAGGGCGTTGATCACGGTTTCGGCGACGGTGGCGCCTGCGCCCTGTGCGCCAGTGGCGTTGGCCTCGGAGCCGAATGTACTCAACGACGCGGAACCGCCTGCTCCGGCGCCAGCGGTTTGCCCACTCTGCTGCGCCTGGGCATTAGGGCCGACTGCCTGGAAGGCGTTGGCGGTGGCGGTGAGCGCCAGCAGCAAGAGGCCCAATGGCAGGTAGATCAGCGACTGAATCAGGTCAATGAAGGAGAGCGTGTGCTGATTGTTTGCGGCGCCGACATGACAGGCGGTCAGCGGCAACGAGACGGCGCACGTGTTGATGGCGACGCCGTTCAGCGCCTGTGAGATCGGGCTGAGGAATTCGGGACGGAAGACCAGCGAGAGCAGGGCTACTAGCACACCACCTGCGATCAGGTCGCCGGAGATCAGTTCAGGCAGCTTGGGCAGGTCTTCGGCCTCGCCGATCTCGATGCTGACGCCGATGCCCAGGTCCAGCACGCGCGCGACTGGCGCCCCACGCGCGCTGTTGAACCAGCGGCGGAAGGTATCTACCCAGAAGATGGCGATGATGCCAAAGTTGATGATCGCCCAGGTCCAGGGGCTGTCGCCAATCTGGGGGATGGCGATGCGGATGTTGAGCAGGTTGTTGAGGATGTAGTTGACGAGTTCGGGGTCGTAGGCGGCCAGGCCCTCGAAGAGCATCGAGGCGATGGTGACGATCAATACTTCCACGAGCTGGCGGCGTAGTGCGCGGTGGCGCAGCACAGAGATCTCCAGCCCGATGATCAGGGCGCAAAACCAGAGAAAGAGCGGCCAGGGCCGATGGAAGATCAAGCCGGTGATGGCTGGCTCAGCGTGATCGCGATAGCCGACGAAGCCGGTGAGGCCGAACGCAATGACGCCGAAGAGCGCCAGGGCAGTCACCAGCCAGACGGGATAATGCACGAGGAAGAACCGCCGCTGTTCGTCGTAGACATCGGTGATGGCGTGCTGGCCGCTGTCGGCTTTGGTGAATACTCCGCGCATAATTGCTCCCTTTGGGTCGTACATCGTAGGTCTTCCGGGCAGGGCGTTACTGCCTGAAGGTGTGGTATCGCTTGTCAGGCAGGATCAGGTCTACGGGCGCCGAAACGTCTGCCCCTGTGTAGAACGTATGAGGCAGGCGAAATGCACATCTGCGGCGCACGACGACTCCGGCCAGCGGGTGAACCCGCGCCTCTGGGGGCTGATCGCGCCCCAAAGCCCGCCTGCGCGGGCTGGGACGAGCCTCGCCGTGGGTCAGTGGTTGAGCGGTTGAGTGGTGTCGCCGGGTGTTCCGAATGCTGGCGGCGCAGGCCATGCAGGCGCAGGGTCCTCCGTAGGTGTGACACCGTTCGCATTCGCCTCTGCGTTGTCCGCTCTGCTGGATGTTGTGACGGGGGCGCCAACGGGGACGCTGGAACGTTCGGCGTTCTTGCCATTTGCTGGAGTTTTTGCTGGCGATGTAGCGACTTTGGGAGATCGGAAGCGTTGCGCGAACAGATAGACGCCGAAGATCACCAGTGCGGCGAACGAGATGTAGGTGGCTGACGCGGGCGGCGAGAACGGGGCGCGGGTTGTGGCGCTGGTAAGGAAGAGCAGTTGGTTGAAGCCCCACAGTGCCAGCGAGAAGATCCAGACCGTCAGCAACACGATCAAGCCCACCAGCCCCAGGAAACGCAGGGTGTTATCCACCACGCGCCAGCGGAAGATCGTCAGCGCCGAGGAGACGACGACACCCAGCACACTGAGCAGACCCCAGCCGAGGGCGGCCAGCACATAGAGGATCGCCATCAACTGCAACTTATTCGTGAGGTGCAGGTACATCTGGATGAAGGACGAGAGCTGGAAGATGCCGTAGATGGCAATGAAGATCAGGGCTGGCCAGGCGATGTTGCGCAGTGAGCGCGCCAGGCTGGTCAGCAGCAGGCGCAGGCGGCGATCCAGGGCGGAACGCAGGGCATCGAGGACGGTTTCGGCGACACCGCTGGCCGCGCCGCTGGCCGCGCCGGATTTGGCGGCATTCTGCGTATCCTGGACTTCCTGACCGCTTTGATCGGTGTCATTCACGCCACCAACACCAGCGAAGCCACCGAGCGTGGCGGCGAGCGCCAGGATGATCAGGCCGAGGGGCAGGTAGATCAATGCCTGCACCTGGTCTAGGAAGCTGAGCGAGGCGCCACAGCCGGATGTGGTGGGAAGGCTGACATCGCAGGCAGTGAGCATCGGGTTGGTGTGAATGAAAAGCGTGATCACGCCTGGCTGGAAGAAGATCCACAGCAGTGCCGTCAACACTGCGCCCGCGATCAGGTCGCCGGAGACGAGTTCCTGCATGCTAGGTAGCGTGGAGGGGTCCACCGGGCCATCAATCACTCTGCCCGTGGTGAGGTCAATCACGGGGTTGAGCGGCAGGTTGCGCAGGCGGCGAATCCAGCGGCGCACAGTATCTACCCAGAAGATGGCGATGATGCCGAAGTTGACGACGGTGTAGGTGAGCGGGCTGGTCGCCAGGGTGGGCAGGAATTGCTCGATCAGATGGCGGATGAAGCCACCGGGGAAGCCACCGTAGATGTAGACGACGATGATACTGAGCAGCGTGATGATCAGTGTGGCGATCAGGCGGCCACGCAGCGCCTGATTGCGGAAGATTGAGACCTGCAAGACCACCAGCAGCGCACAGAACCAGAGGTAGAGTTCCCACGGATGGACGAAGATGCCATCGGCGCCTGTGTTGTTGTAGCCCAGAAAGCCGGAGAGCGCGAAGGCGATGACGCCGGTGATGGCCAATCCGATGACCAGCCAGATGGGATACTGGAAGAGGAAGGTGCGTCGTTGCACATCGTAGAGATCGGTGATGGCGGCCTGCGAACTGACAGGAGCGCTTTTCGATTGTGGGTTTTGCATGGGTTGCATGGGTCATTCCTCCGTTACGTCGCCGCCTCATAGAGCCGCCGACTCCGCCGCCCCACCACTGCCCATGCCTGCTCCTGACGTAGTTCCGCTGGATCAAGCGACTAGAATCTGGCTGGCGCGCGACTGTTGGCCCGATGCTTATCAGACCGAGAAAATCGGGAAAACTGCGGTGATACGCGGTGATATGCGGTGATACGCTGAGACAACCTGATGGGTATGATGAATGCGGCACGCCTCTTCGGGCATGCTCCCTGTACTATACATGGTGGCGGCGACAATGAAAAGGGGGTATCTGACGAGTTTCACAAGATTGCGGCGCAGAACCTCACCGCTGGCCCCTCACCCACAGGGAGGTGGGAGGCAGAGAGCGACCGGCCCCACTCCTGACAGGAGCGGGGAGGTGGGGACGGTGGCGTGTTAGGCTTCGGCGCGTTCGGGGACGCGGGTGATGCGGGCGCCGAGCGAGCGCAGCTTTTCGTCGAGGTGTTCGTAGCCGCGCTCGATGTGATCTATGCCGCGTACCAATGAGGTTCCCTCGGCGCAGAGGGCGGCAAGGATGTAGGAGGCGCCAGCACGGATGTCGGGCATGATGAGTTCGGTGGCGCGTAGGGGAGTTGGGCCACGGATGATGCAGCTATGCAGGAAGCTGCGTTCACGGAAGCGGCAGGCCAGTTCACCGAGGCACTTGGGATAGAGGCTGGTGTCGGCGCCCATGCGATTCAACTCAAGGGTATAGCTGAAGCGGTCTTCGTAGATCGTTTCGTGGATGACCGACATGCCATGCGCCTGAGTGAGCAGGACGGTGAAGGGCTGCTGCCAGTCAGTCATGAAGCCGGGATGCACATCGGTTTCGAGCGCGATGGGCCGGGGCGGTACGTCGTCGCCAAAGAAGCGGATGGCGTCGTCCTCGACCGAGAAGTCAAGTCCGACGCGATAGAGGGTGTTGAGGAAGGTGAGCAGCGCGCCCTGGTCGGCGCCGATCAGCCGCACGTCGCCATGTGTCAGGTAGGCGGCGATGGCTAGCGAGACGGCTTCGTTGCGGTCCGAGACGACCCGATGATCGGCCCCATGCAGGCGTTGCACGCCCTCGATCACGATCTTGCGGTCCACACGCTGCTCGATGATGGCGCCCATTTTTTGCAGGAACTTGATCAGGTCAATGATCTCTGGCTCGATGGCGGCGTTTTCGATGACGGTGGCGCCGCGCGCGAGGGTGGCGGCGATGATCAGCGTCTCGGTGGCCATGACGCTGGGGAAAGGCAGTTCGATGGTGGCGCCTTTGAGACCACCACTGGGCGCATGGAAGTCATAGAGGTTGTCGTGCAGCTCCAGGAGGGCGCCCATGCGTTGCAGGCCGTCCAGGTGGAAGTTGATCGGGCGTGGGCCGATCTTGTCGCCGCCAGGGGCGGGAATGGTGGCATGGCCGACACGGTGTAGCAGCGGACCGGCGGTGAGGATGGCGAGGCGGTTCTTGCGGCCCAGAGCGAGTGGCACACTGGTGTTGGTGATCGTTTTGGTCTGGATGACGGCAACATGCTCGGCGTGCCAGGTGATTTCAGTTCCCAGCGCCTTGACCACCTCTTCGGTGATGGTGACATCGCCCAGGCGCAGCGGCGCGTTGCGAATCGTGCAGGCGTCTTCGGTGAGCAGCGAGGCGACCATTAGCTTGGTTGCGGCGTTTTTGGCGCCACTGAGTTGCACCTCGCCACGCAGCGGCGCGCCGCCTTCGATCAGATAGTAGGCGTCGTCTAGGTGTTCACCGTTTTCACCGTTTTCACGCATGTCGTCTGTGCCCATTTTCATAGCGCCTTCTTGTAGGTCGTGTCGCTCATGCATCGCTACTTGTGTAGCGCTGTCGCGTCTATTTCCATTGCGCTTGCTGTGTGGCGGCTCTCGCGTGTTGCGCATGCCGATGGCGCTCCTTTGGCTATCCGTTGGCTTTCCTTCTAGAGTGTCATAGATTGTCGGCACAGATGATCGGCGTGATCATCCCATGTCAGCATAACGTGGGTGTTGTGTGGCTGTCAACGTGGGGCGGACTTGCCGGACGGGGCGAGCAGGACAGGCCAGCGGCCTATCGGCCAGAGCCGCTCCGTTCGCTCTGGCTCACGTCTCACTGCGTTGGCGCGTCTCTGCTGAAGCCGCGCCTCTGGGCCTGAGCCGCCACGAAGCCCGCCTGCATGGGCTGGAGACGGTCTGCTATTCAATCACACACCGTGAGGCTGATTATGGTATCCCTTGCATTACGCACAGGGGAACGCTACAATGTCACATAGTTCAAGTGGCTCAATCAGCGTTGAGGTATCTAGGTCTGTCGGGCGTTAGTAGTGCTGGCTGGCTGTTGGTTAGGGAGGACGAGAGATGGCGCGAGGAGTGATGGGCAGGCAAGAGGCTAGCGATGAGGTGATGGTCTGTGCGCCGGACCTGGGGCCGACGACGCCGGAGCAGGAGGCGACGACGCCGGAGCAGGAGGCGACGCGGGTGGCGGGTGTGTTACGCATCCTTGCTGATCCAACCCGG
>JBDTAI010000061.1:0-5428 GCA_039924685.1 Ktedonobacterales bacterium | reverse complement strand
CTTGAAAAGGCGAACGCAGAAGGAGTGATGGCGTGATTGAACAAACGCGCACAGTTGAGGAGGCGCCGATTGCCTGCATGCTAACAGGCGACGAACTGACCGAACGCGGCAGCGAAGTGGGCGCGGTGTTCCAGGCGGTCGAGCAGGTGCGCGAACTGGCTGATGGGTACGAGTTCCGCTTTCCAGGCAGCGATGCAATAGTCAGCGGCTTGCTGGGGTTTATGCTCGCCGAGCGACGCTGCTGCCCATTTTTCACGTTTGAACTGGTCTTTGAGCCGAACCTCAGCGCGATCTGGGTTCGGTTGCGCGGCTCAACCGCCGTCAAGGAGTTTGTAGCGGCCGCCTGGGGTGAGATCATCGCAGCGCATGTGTAGAGACATCTGTGGTGACTCGTTCCATTCTCCATCACTACTCTGCCCGACCTGAACTATTCAGGTCCGGGCATCTAGCTTTTAGTTCTTTAGTAGATGAAGGAGACGCCCCAACCAGCATGCGCCAGGCGGTAGTCTACCCGTGCCCAGCCGCCACCGTTCCAGTAGAAGTTCATCTCTGAGACGAGGAACCAGCCGTTGGGATAGACCTTGACGACATGCGCCACATGGCCCGCGCCGCCCGCGCCCTGCACGCCCGGCTGGAATACCACCGTCGCGCCAGCCTGCGGACGCGATCCCACACGATAGCCGCGCCCTGCCGCTACGGCTCCCCAGTAGCGCGCATTGCCCATGTGCATCAGGTTTTCGCCGCGCCGCTCATACTGCGCCCACCAGGTGCATTGCCCGAAGGCCCAGTAATAGAAGTTGCCCGGTGGCCCTGACATGCGGAAGGCATAGTATCCTGGCACAGCGGCAAACGCATAGGTCGGCGGCCACGGATAAAACGGTGGCGACGCGATGACCCCCTGCCCACCTGGCGTCGGGCTGCTCTTGTGCGTCGGCGATTTCGCTGGCAGACCCGCGCTGCCGGGCGCTTTCGTGCTGGGTCCAGCGCCGCCGCCGATCTCCGCATTCGGCGAGAAGCCCGCCGACGCCGACCACGCGCCGGTTGGCGGCTGATTTGCCGGATTGAGCGCGTAAGGCGCCCCGGCTGGCATGAAGTGCGATGGCGCGTGGTGTGTGGCCCAGAGTACGCCGCCCGTGGTGATCACTGCAAGCACGGTGGTGATCGCCAGCGCCCAACTCGTCATCACTGTAAGCGGGCGGCGCTTGCGTCTGGGCGGCAAGACAATCGCTTGAACCTGCGCGGTCGTACTGCCCGGCACGAGCGTCACGCGGCGTGTCGCGGCATCCGGCGCCGCAACAAGCGCCCCGGCGCGCACTGGTTCCTGTCGCAGTGCGCGTTCCTCAGCAGTGGGTGATGTCAGCGTGATTGGGTTGTCGCCGAGCTGCGAGACCACTGCCAGCATCTGCGTCGTGCGCGTCATCATCGCCGTGTCGCGGTTGGTCAGCGGGCGAGCAGTCGTTGCTCTCCGCCCCGCCCGCATGCCTGATGTGTCTGGCGCATCGTCCAGAGCAGGCAACTCGGCAGTTTCATATCTGCGTGGCGCAGCGGCTATCTGCGCGCTGGCGCCGGATGCGGATGGAGTGGATGAGGCGGATGAGGCGGATGAGGCGCCGAATTTGGCGCGTGGAGCGCGGGACTTCGCAGGAGAAGTGGGCAGGACACCAGTATCCTCACCACCACCAGAGGCACGCCGCTGGCGGAGGGCGGAGTGAGCAGGGGACGACGCAGCAGGGGTATCAACCGTGACGGCAGGCAGGGCGCCGGTGGCGTCGCCCAGCGTCTTCTTTGCCCGCGCGCGACTGCGTGTGGGGGGAGGCGTGGTGGCGGATGTATCGCCAGTATCGCCGAACACGTCTAGCCCTTCAAGTCCGCCCGCATGGCTCACGGTTTTGGGCGTAGCGGTGGTGCGGGTGGTGTGGGCGGTGTGAGGATGTGATGGTGTGTGCGAGGGATGTGGCCCGACGGGCTGATGTGGATGCGAGATGGGATGGCTTCGACGGCGCGGTCGGCGTTGCGCCTCACGTTGTGGAGCCTGCCCGATGCCCACTTGTCCGCTGTCATGTTGCGCCACAGCAGCCCAGGTCGCGGATGTATGCTCGTCACGCATCTACACCTCTCCTTGCCCATCGTTGCGGCTGGCCACCCCAGCTTGTACCCGTGTGTATCGGCAAGTACCCGGTGATCTTGCCTGAGTCACGTATACCTGAGTCACGTATACAAGAGTATGCCAGAGGATTGGCTGATCCAACGACAAGCGGCCGCCCTTGCGCCTTGCGCCCGCCAGCTTCCACACCGGGAACAGTGGGCGTTGAGCGCGGCGCCGATTCGTGAAAAGCGGAGCGACCCATCTTGGCTAGTGGACTGCACAGCGGGCAGGTATGGTTTGGCGGTACAATGCCAGCACAATACTCTTGCATACCCCAAAATCGAAATGTAGCATGAGGAGCGGTGAGTAATGGGCGTAGCACAACACGACGCAGACAAGCCATCCCAGGCGCCTGCAACGACGGTAGCTAACGCATCGAAGCACATGGATACCCAGGCGGCTGGAAGACTCCCCATCGAGCCGGGAACAATGCAGACATTGCGCACGCCAACTGATGCGCAACTGGCGCCTGACAGTACGCAGGTCGTCTTCACACTGGTGAACTGGACCGATGAGCAGCCCAAGCCACGCGCCAGCCTGTGGCTCGCAACGACCCAGTCAACAGCAGATGGACGACTGCCGGAGCCGCGCCCGCTGACCAGCGGCGCCGCCGACGACTACACGCCACGCTGGTCGCCCGATGCTAGCCGCATCGCCTTCCTCTCCACGCGCACTGATGGAGCCGACGAGCGGAACGGTAAGGGTGAGAAGAGTGAGAAGGGCGCCAGCCGCAAGCCGCAGATCTATGTGATGGCCGCTGCTGGTGGCAAGCCACAGCGCCTCTGCTCGACGCCCAACGGCGTGATCGATCTGGCCTGGTCCCCCGATGGCCAGCGCATCGCCTTCCTCGCACTTGAAGGACCTGAGCCAGCGCGCGATCCCATCGTCGTCACGTCGGGGCGCTACCGTCGCCTTTGGTCGGTGCGGGCAGACGAACAGGGCGCCGACAGCGCTCCAGAGCCGGTCACGCCGCCAAACGTCGCCATCTGGGAGTACGCCTGGTCGCCCGATAGCGCATCCTTCGTGGTGTTCGCTTCCAGCGGACCCGACGAGACCGACTGGTATAGCGGCCAGATCGGCGTGGTCGCGGCGGCAGGCGGCGCAATCCGTCATCTCGCAGCGTCACAGGGGCAGGCGGGCGCGTTCACCTGGGCGCCCGATGGCGCCCAGATCGCGTATGTGTCAGGTGAGTGGAGCGACCGTGGGCTGGTGGGTGGTGATGTCTTCATCATTCCCGCCGATGGTAGTGGCGAACCGCGCAATCTCACGCCTGGCATCACTTTCAGTCCAAGCTGGCTACGCTGGCTGCCCACTGAAACCGCAGGAGCGGATGGCACACATGGAGTGGATGCAACAAGCGGTAAACAACTGCTCTATGCCGCATGGGATGGCGTGAGCCACCAGATCGGCCTGTTGGATGAGGCGACCGGCGCTCTCACAACACTCGATAAGGGCTTCCTGCTGCATGAGCGCGGCTGGCCGACCCTCTCCACCACGCCTGACTTGCGCGCCTTCGCCGTCACACACTCCTCGGCTACCCAGCCACCGGATGTCTTCTATGGCGAACTAACGAAACAGGCGGACAAGAGCGTCGGCAACGGCGCTGCGGTGGCCACTGAGGCCACATACGCTGGCGTCAGTTGGCGGCGCGTGACACGGCTCAATCCCATCGCTGAAGAGACGCTGGCGCTCGTCCCCGACCAGCGCGTCGAGTATGCAGGCGCCGACGGCTGGACCATCGAGGGGCTGTATACACCGCCGCTCAGGTGGAATGCTGCGCAGGGGGCGCCGCCGTTGGTATTGTGTGTGCATGGCGGACCAACCTCAGCATCACACGAAGACTGGGGCGGCTGGGTAGCGCAACTGCTCGCTTCAGCGGGTTTCGCGGTGCTGCGTCCGAATATTCGCGGCAGCATGGGGCGCGGCGTGGCCTTCGCCAACGCCGTGCTGGGTGATATGGGCGGCAAAGACTACGAAGATGCTATGTGTGGGGTTGATGCGATGGTGGCGCGTGGGCTGGGCGATAGTGCGCGGCTGGGCATCGTTGGCTGGAGCTACGGGGGCTTTATGACAGCCTGGACGGTGAGCCAGACGACGCGCTTCAAAGCGGCGGTGATGGGCGCTGGCGTCTGCGACTTCCACAGTTTCCATGCGCAGACCAACATCCAGCAGTGGGATGAGCGTTTCCTGAAGGCGACGCCCAATGGGCAGCCGGGCGCATATCGTGAGCGGTCAGCCATCACCTACGCCGAACGCATCACCACGCCGACGCTGATCATCCAAGGCGAGAATGATCCCTGCGTGCCGGTCAACCAGGCCTACGCCTTCTATCATGCGCTACGCGAGAACAGAGTTGCGACCGATCTGGTGGTGTATCCGCGCGAGGGGCATGGCTTCACCGAACGCGACCATCTGCGCGACTGGCAGGAGCGCCTTGTCGCCTGGTTCAAGCGGTGGCTGTGAGTGGCGCCCAGACAAGTATGAGCGATTGATGCTCGTCGTCGGTGGAGGCGAGTTGCGCCTGCACACCGGGGAGTTGCGTAAGCAGCGACGCCAACCAGCGCCCACCATACACGCCACCGGCCAGCGCGCAGAGGTCGCTCTCATCGAGCGCCAGCGCTGCTTGCGTTGCCTGTTGAAATCTTCGCCAGGCGGCCAGCAGCAATGCGCCGGGGATGATCACTTCACGCGCCTCCTGGCCTTCGCGTGTTGGTGTGTACCAGACGGCCACCTCGCGTTCGCAGACGTAGAGGATGTCGAACGAACCGGAACCGAGGGGCGGCAGGCAGGGTGGCGCCACTATGCGCAGATGACGTAGCAGGGTAGTGAAGTCCGGTGGCGCAATGTATGCAGCGGCGGTCGCCAGCGCCGTCACATGTGCTGCATCCGACTCGTCGGTTGGGCCGCTCATGTTCTCACCCTTGCTCATGACACATCCACTCCGCCCCGAATGAACTGCCTGCTGACCAGCTAGAGGATCAGCTAGAGGACCAGCTAGAGGACCAGCTAGAGGAACAGCTCGGCGACCGAGCGGCCCTCATGGATACGCTCGATAGCGCCCGCAAAGAGTTCGGCGATGGAGAGTGTCGTGATGGTTGGCAGCCGTTTCTCTTCAGGCAAGGGAACACTATCAGTGACGATCAGCTCCTTCACATCGGAGTCGCGCAACCGCTCGATGGCCGGGCCTGAAAGGATGCCATGCGTGGCGCAGGCATAGACATCGCGCGCGCCATGCGCCTTCACCACACGCGCCGCCTGGATCAGCGATCCAGCGGTATCCAC
>JBDTAI010000060.1:0-11224 GCA_039924685.1 Ktedonobacterales bacterium | reverse complement strand
GGTGAGCCAGCGCTGACTGCACCAGCGGGCGCTTGTAGCGCAGATAGCGGCGGGCGATCAGTTCGCGTTCGGGGTGCGCCGCCAGCCATGCGCCGCCGTGGGCCAGCAGCTTCTCGCTTTCATCCATGCCGACGTAGTAGTGTTTGCTGTTATCCAGCACCGGCAGCAGCACATAGAGATGGCTGAGGGTATCCTGTGTGGTCTGTTCGGCCGTCAGCGTCACAGCATAGAGGTCGGCCTCACCCCAGTTGGGAAACGCCAGATCGAGCGGCAGGCGTTGCACTGTGATGGCATAGCCCAGCGGTGTGAAGATGCGCTCGATCAGGTCGGCGCCTGCGTCACAGGCGATGGCGGGCAGGTGGATCGTCCAGCGCAAACGCTCGCCAACCCGCTCTGGATGTTCTTTGCTATGCCCAGCCAATGCGGAGCTGAAGGCGGCGCCAAGCGCCACGCTGGTGAGACTGCTGGCGACATACGGGCGGTCGTTGACGTAGTGATCGAGCCGCGAAAACATCGCCGGACCGCGCACCAGCCCCACCGCATCAATCTCGGTGAGCAGCGCAACCGTCACGCGCTCGTCTGTTACCTCTGGGTAGAACACCCAGACACGCCCGCCCGAAAACTCACGCGCGAAGACCGACGCCGGATTTTTGCCCAGCAGGTAGCCGATCTCTGGCGCGTTGGGCGCCTCACAGGTCAGCGTGATCAGCATAGGTTTCGTCTCACTTCCCACCGCAACTCAGCCGAGCGCGCTACCTGCATATGGTGTCACGCAGCACGCTATTTGCGCAAGAGATCGGTGCGGGTTATTTGCGGATTTTATGCCTGGTTGAGCGCGATCAGCATATGGCCATCGGTGGTGCTGACGCCGCTGACAGCATAGTGTATGTCGGCGCCGGAGGGGGCGAGGTTGTTGAACTGCGCAAGCTGCTTGTTGAGCGCGTTTTGCAGCGATTGCAGGATCGTGGTGGGTAGCGGCTCTCCCCCGATATCTCCATTGAGCAACCGCACTTTGAGGTAGCCGCCGTCGGCATAGGGCTGCGCCTGGATGTTCACTGGCTGGGCGCCGACAAAGGGCAGGCTGGCCTCGCCAGAGATAGCGATGGTATTGCCCGCCTGGATGTGCGCGTTGACGTTGCTGACGGCGACCGGCAACTGCGCCTGCTGGATCGCAGCGCGCGTGAACTGGGTGAGGAAGGCGTCGTCCATTGTGATCGTCAGGTGACCAGTTGTCGTCGTAGGCTTGGCAACTCGCTGTTGTGATCCTCGCCCGAAGAGCAACACCAGCGTCAGGATCACGCCGACGATCAGGCCACCAACGGCCCATACGGCTCGCGTCATCCACTCGCGCCGCATGGGGCGGCCTGTCACGCCGGGCGCCTTTGCGCCCGACGAGGATGGCTGCACATCCCATCGCGGTGTCTGTTGCGTCTGCTTCATCCCGTCGCTCTTCCTCATCACATCAATCACGCTCTTATGCACGCTACATCACTGACACTTGCTCGCATGGTACAAGCTCTCTGGGCTGGTTGGTCTAGAGCCTGTCAAAGACTTGACGTTGAGTCCACTGACGTCCTGTAGCATCACACAGGACTCCGGCAACGGGTCAGCTTACGCCACTGTGTGGGAGCGCACATGTGACGCCGGGCAGCGGCTCGTGGCTCCGCCGATCGTACAGTCTTCGGCGTTTCGCCGACTTGACGTCACGTTCATAACAGGCTCTAGAGCAATCTACGATCCTGCGACGCCATCCGCGCAGCAACAGGACTTCTGAAGCGCCCTGACTTCTTTCGCACACACCCATTGCACACCCCAGGCCAGCGCCTGCGGGGCGGCGTTACTACCTTCCTCAATGGGAGTTCGCCCTACTATCTCGTGAATTTGCTGCATTTCTATGGCGAATGACTCTTGCTGCTCACATCATGGACACTTGCACTCAACGCCGCCCAGGCGCGGCGCTGGCGGTCAACTCCTGGCGGTCAACTCCTGCCGATACTGGTCGCCGTAGGCAACCTTGTCGGGCCTGCGATGGCGCTGCTCTACGCCGTGCACCCCTCACTGCTCACCGTGCGTCCCCGCCAGCGTCAGATCCCAGAAGATGTGATGGTCTCACGGCTGGGAGTTACGGATGACGCCATCACCGAGCCTGAGATACCCTGAGCGCCATGCCGGGTCGCATGCCATACAAAATAAGCCCTTCCCACATATGGCGAGAAGGGCGGCCATGAGCAGATGTTCTGGAGGATTAGCCGTGGCCCTCAGGCCACGAACCACCACATGCGATCCAGTATCCCATTGCGTTGGCAAACACCAGCAAAGCCGAAAGCCGCCCCACGAGAGCGCCTGCCAGCAAAGTGCATTCTAGTGTTGCAGGGCAGTCACGACCTGCGCGTATTTGTCTACCAGCGCCTGGGCGGAGTCACGCGAACGCGCCTCGGCAAGCACATGGAACAACGGGCGGTCGGCGTCGGGTAGCACCAGCACCCACTCCTCAGCCCCCATATCAATCTTCACGCCGTCAATCGGCTCCTCGCTGCGCTCACGGTACTGCTCGCTGAGAATACGCATCACCTTGCCTTTGTATTCCCATGGGCAATTCACCAGTGTGCGGATCATATGATACTGGGGAAGCTGGTTGACGACCTCCGATAGCTTGGTATTGTAGCGCCCCAACGCTTCCAGCAGCTTCATCAGCGCAAACATGCCGTCGAAGGCAGGGTGCAGCTCAGGGAAGACAAAATTGCCAGCGCCATCGCCGACTAGCGCCATATTGGGCCGGTTCGCCGCGCCGGTGAGCGCCTGGGCCATCACCTTCGTGTAGATGAAACGCGCTTTGTGCCGCTTCGCCACCTGCTCGATGATGCTGGGCGCCGTGACGGGTATCGCCACTGTGCCGCCTTCGCTGCCTCGCAACGTCAGGTCCGCCATCGCCAGCAGCAGCTTGCCGCCGTCAATTGGCTCCCCCTGCTCATCCACCACAAAGATGCGCTCACCGCCGGTATCAATACGCACACCCAGATCAGCTTTGAGCGTGCCAGTGACCGAGGCCAGCACCTTCATGTCGCGGTCGAACTCGTCGGCAGTGCGCGAATAGCGGATCGGATCGCGTGTGGCATTGAGCGCGATCACGTCGGCGCCGATGGTGTTGAAGATCGGCGCCATCACATCCACGCTGGCCCCATGCGCGTAGTCCACCACCACGCGATAGTGGCCACGGCGCAGTGTATCGAGATCGAGCGCTTTGAGAAAAGCTTGGGTGTAACGGTCGTTCGGCTTGGGCGCATAGTCAATCGAGCCGATGTCGTCAAGATAGACGCGCCGGAAATCCTCCCGGAAGAATAGATTCTCAATCTTGCGCTCGGTATTCTTGCTGATGTCCTGGCCCTGGGCATCAAAGAACTTGATGTCAACCGTGCGCGGATCAAAGGGCGAGAGGCGAATATGCACCCCACCTGCCGCGTCAGTCGTGCGCACATAGAAGCGCGCCACCGGCAGCGGCACGGCTTCCAGATCCCACACATCAATGCCCGCCGAGGGCAGGCCAGAGATCACGGCGCGCTTGATCATACGCGGCGTGCGGTGTGCGTCGCGGTTGACGCAGACCCGCGACCCTTTCTCCAGCACGGCGCCATAGGCGGCGCCAAGCCGTGCGGCGAAGTCGGGCGTGATGTCTACATTGACCAGGCCTGTCACACCATAGCGGCCAAAGAGCGCGCGGCGGCCCTGCGATCCCCAGATGATGCTGCTGGTGATGACGGCGCCGGTCTCGATCTCTTTGGTGGGCCAGATTTTGACGCCGGGCTGGATGATCGCGTTTTCGTTGATCACCGAGTGGTCGCCAATCACCGCGCCCTCAAACATCACCGCCCGGCTCTTCAGGCTGGTGGAGGCGCCGACGATGGCGCCGCGCAACTCGGCGCGCTCACCGATATATGAGTTATTCCAGACGACGCTACGGTCAATCTGCGCATTGTTATCAGCGATGGTGTAATCACCGATCACGCTGGGGCCGTGGATGATCACCCCGCTGCGGATGCGACAGTCACGACCCAGGTAGACGGGGCCGAAGATCTGCGCATCGGGCGCGACCTCAGCATGCTCCTCCAGCCAGACACCGCCGCCGATGTCTTTCCCAGGAATTGACGCCTTCACACGGCCTTGCAACACATCGGCGTTGGCGCGCATGTATTCCGCAAGGTTGCCCACGTCACACCAGTAGCCCTCGGCGATGTAGCCATAGATCGGATCGCCCTTCGCCAGCATCATCGGGAAGAGTTCCTGGCTGAAGTCGAACGGCTTGTCTTTCTCGAAATAGCTGAAAATCTTGGGATCGAGGACGTAGATGCCCGTGTTGATCGTGTCGCTGAAGACCTCACCCCAACTGGGTTTTTCGAGGAACTTGAGCACATGGCCGTCCTCGCGTGTGGTGATCACGCCGAATTCGAGCGGATTGGCGACATGCGCCAGTGTCAGCGTCGCCTGCGCCCGCTTGTCGTTATGATACTTGATGATGTCGCTCAGATTGAAGTCGGTGAGGGCGTCGCCGCTGATGACGAGGAACGGCTCCTGCAGGAGCGCTTCGGCGTTCTTCACGCTGCCTGCCGTGCCGAGCGGCTGCTCTTCGCGCGAGTAGGCGATCTGCATGCCGAACTGTGTGCCGTCGCCGAAGTAATCTTCGATGGCGCTCGCCATATACTGCACAGTCACGACAACCTCAGTGATGCCGTGCGCCTTGAGCAGATTGAGGATATGCTCCATCACCGGACGCCCCACGATGGGGGCCATTGGTTTGGGGCGCGAGATCGTCAGCGGTCGCAGGCGCGACCCTTCACCACCCGCCATGACGACGGCCTTCATCAGCTTCCTCCTCACCTGAAAACGGGTACTTTGTATCATTCGCCTCAGCGCTGGCATGTGTGCTGCTTGCATGGCGCTGGTGTGGCGCTGAGGAATGTATCACTATTGCGCGCGGGGGCGAAAACGAAGCGAGTGTATGCAGTCTCTTTTATCGTAACACACTTTGTGTTCGTTGCGGGAGAAATTGCAGGAGCGGCGCCAACAAACACGGGGAATAAATACAAAAGAGCCAATGATCATCTGATAGATCATCGGCTCTTCTGCTACACCAATACGATGGCAGGCGCGCTGATAAGGCTGCGACTTCGGCGGCTTGCCCACCGATGTGTTTGCCCACTCAGTTAAGCCAATACGGGCTGGCGTCGTCGCCGAGCCAGAGGCGCCGGGTATGCTCCTCGCGCTGACGGTGGCGGCGTTCGCGGTTGTCGCGATCCAACTGCTCTTGGAGCGCGATCAGGTTCATCGCCTCTTCGAGGGTAAACCCTTCGTCGAGCAAGGCGTCGATCAACAGGTCTTCGTACTGATGATTCACGGTGACACCTCCTGTTCGCATATCTTGCCCACAGGAGGCGGCGCGCTGGACTGTTGACACTTTCCCGCGTTTCTCACTCTTTGCCACCAGCGCGTAGTGGATCATGTACGGACCTGTTACATGACTGCCCGCTACGCGCCGCTACGCTCTGTATAGGGTGTTGGAAAGCGCCACACGTCTATCGCCTGCCGCCTGTAGGCGGTAAATTGCTGCATGTTGTACTCGGTTGTGCTTGTATGGTCAGGGATACACGCTATGGGCAAGAGACCCTGCCAGCCGTCACGCTGCGCGCTGTGCCTGGCAAGAAACCCTTGATGAGTGCTCTCTACGCAGAAGTCGAGCCAGTGTGGCGCAGGCGCCACCTGCTCGCTGCCGAGTAGACATAACCCACTAAACAAATGATAGCGGGTTCGCCATGAGGAGGGCCACCCCCTCACTATTTTCCTACGTAGAGCCGCTACAAAAAGTTCGCAAAGGCTAGCCAAATGCGTCATACCACCGCAAATAGTGCAAGCGCGCGCCATGCGCTCATGCGACAAGGCCCGCGATGGCGCCAACGATGAGGTCAGCGACTGGCGCAATTCTCTTTCCTTTGCGAACGCGCCAGCGATGTGGTGTGAATGCCGAGGGAATCTCTTGAGGGGACGGTCTGAACAGCATGTAATTCGTTCAGTTCGCCTCTTGGTGGCTGCGTGGCGAGACACCCAGGCGGCGCAGCATCGCCTCGTGCGCCTGCCACTCGCGCGCGTCATCGAGCGACGGGATTACCTGCGCGGCCTCGGAGCCATAGCGATGGGCGAGCGCCAGCCGCAGGATGTGATCGGCCAGATGCGGATTCTTGGGCAAGAGTGAGCCGTGGAGATAGGTGCCATAGGTGTTGCGATAGACGCAGCCTTCGTGGTGATCCTCGCTGTTGTTGCCGTGTCCTGCCAGCACCCGCCCCAGCGGCTGCGCGCCCTTGCCCAGATAGGTGCGCCCGCCGTGGTTCTCGAAGCCGACCAGTGTGCTTTCGCACCACGTGATCGCCACATTGCCGATGCAGCGCGCCACCGACTTGCCGCGATGGATGGTCCAGGCGTCGAAGATGCCGATGCCCTCAAGTTCCGGCCCCTCCGCTGGCCGGTAGAACTTCGCAAGCAGTTGGTAGCCACCGCAGACAGCGAGCATCGGCATGCCATCCTCCACAGCGGCGCGTAGTCCCTCGGCCTTCACCTCGCGCAGATCGCGGGCGACCTCATCCTGCTCTTTATCCTGCCCACCGCCGACGAAGAGTAGATCATAGGCGCCGGGATCAAGCGCGTCGTTCATATCGAGCGGGATGATGCGTAGCGCGATGCCTCGCCAGGCGCAACGCTGGCGCAGCGTGATGATGTTGCCCCGGTCGCCATAGACGTTCAATTGCTCAGGGTAGAGATGCCCCAGCCGTAGTTCGAAGCGACTGTTTGGGTGCGTCTCAATGGTCGGGTCAGATAGCTGTTCAGGCATCTTCTCAGACATCCTCTTGTTCCCAATAGTGCGGCGCAAAGCCACGCCGCTCCAGTTCGCCACGCACGGCAAGCATCGCTGTGTAGGTCGGAATGACAAAGAGCGTCTCGCCCACTGGCGTCGCCTGGATCGCCTGCGTCAGCGCCGTAGCGATCTCCGGTTCCACACTATCTGGCACGGCTCCGGCGTACTTCAGCCGCAGCGCCAGATCGTAGGCGCGCATACCGCCTGCCGTCAGGTGTTTCGTCGTTCCAGCGATCTGCTCGAAGTCGGCATCCCATATCCACGAGACATCCTCGCCATCGGCGGCGCGGTCGTTGAGCAGCATCAGCAGGTGGCGCTGTGGTCCGGCGGTGGTGTTGGCGGCCAGCGCGCGCATCACCTCATTCAAGCCGGTCGGATTCTTTGCCAGCAACAGGTGGACCGTGCGTCCCTCGGCCTCGATGCGTTCGGCGCGGCCAAACGCCGGCGTGAAGCGTCCTAGCCCGGTCGAGACGGCGGCGAGATCGGCCCCCATCACCGTTCCCACGGCGGCGGCGGCCAGCGCATTGTAGACGTTGTAGAGGCCGGGCAGTCCCACGCGCTCCTCGCGCTCGCCAGCAGGCGTTGCCAGCACGAAGCGCGCCTCTTCAAGTCCCGCCGCCAGCACTGTTTTCGCCGCGATGGTTGGCGTGGGGCGCGCATAGCCGCAGTTGGGGCAGGCCCAGTGGCCGATGTGGCTGTAGAAGCGGCGGCTGAAGGTCAGCGGCGCCCGGCAGCGCGCACAGGTGCGCGTATCCACCACATCGCTGTCGCGGCTACGCTCTCCGGCGCTGGGCGCCTGCTCCACACCGAAGAAGACGGTTGGCCCCTGGTGACTATCGGCCAGCGCGGCCACCGCCGGATCATCCGCGTTGAGGATCAGCGTGGTGGTATCGGGCAGGCGGCGCAGGGTGGTGCGCCACTTCTCCGCCACGGTATCCACCTCGCCATACCTGTCGAGTTGATCGCGGAAGAGGTTGGTGACGACGATGGCGCGTGGCTGCAACTCCGCCACCACACGCGGAAACGCCGCCTCATCCACCTCAAAGACACAGGCGGCGTCACCGTGCTCGCGCAGCCTGCCGTTGGGACGCGCACGCATCAAGAGCGCCGTCGCCACCCCGCGCGCCAGGTTGGAGCCTTCACGGTTGCGCCAGATGCGCAGCCCGGTTTCGCGCAGCACATAGGCGGTAAGGCCGCTGGTGGTGGTCTTGCCGTTGGTGCCGGTAATCACCACACTGCCGTGATGCAGTTGGGCGCCAAGGTGGCTGATCAGGCGTGGATCGGCATACTGGGCGATCAGGCCGGGGAGGCTGGTGCCGCCGCCAATGCGCAGTCGTCGCACCAGCGCGCCCGATGCGCGCCCGGCGAAGACGGCGGCCACGGCGCGGGCATGCGTGCGCTCGCGGCGTGATAGTGGGCGCTTGTGCGCGCCACTGGCGGCGAGGTGTTGTTCTATCGGCGTGTGTGTCGTCATACCTGATCCATGTGTTGTCGTCATGTTGTCGTCGGTCGTCATGCGCGTGGCGCTTCGGCCAGCAGTGAGTGAATTGTCGCTATCAGATCGTCCTCGGTGCTGGGCTTGACGAGGTAGGCGTCGGCTCCCAGCGCGTGGGCGCGCTCCCGATAGGGCGTGCTGGCGCGTGAGGTCAACATGACGATCCGCACGTCTGCAAACTCCGGGCGCCTGCGCAACAGCGAGAGCAATTCGAGGCCCCCCAGATTGGGCATCTCGATATCGAGCAGCATCACACGCGGCAGGCTGGTCATCAGCAAGTTCATGGCCTCGATGCCATCGCGCGCCTGTTGCACCTCGAAGCCGTCGCGCTGAAGCATCAGTTCCAGCGTGTGGCGAATGGTGGTCGAATCGTCAACCACCAATATGCGCGGCTTGTTTGTCTGCGCGAAGGCAGGTGGCAGGCGTGGCCGCAACGGCGGGGCCGCCTGGGTTGTCTGCGCGAGGCGTCGTTCGAGCAGTTCGGGCAGATCGAGCAGCAGCAACATCTGCCCAGTGGGGCGCACAGTGGCGCCATGAATCGCCGGACGACGCAGGCGGCTGGGCAATGCGCGCACCACCACCACCTCATTTTCCGGCATGGTATCTACCAGAACCGCAATCTGGCTGTGCCGCCGCTTCACGATCAGCGCCACCGTCACCTCATGTGGATCATACTCCATCCCCAGCAATTCTGCGAGGGCATAGGCGGGTATCTCATCATAGGCGTCGGCCTGATCCTGGCGCTGAGCGACGTTCATTTCAAGGGCTGACTGGAGTATGACGCCATCCGCCGCCACGACGCCTTCGTCACCCTGGTCACCCTGATGATCCGGGCCGACCTGGGCAGCGTCTGCCATCAGCGCACGGAGGAATACATCGAACGTATCACCGCCGAGCAGTTGTAGTTCCCTGGGTCGAGGCAGTCGCAGTCGCAACGGCGCCTCTGGCGTGGCGTCGAGCAGCATCGCCGTCGTCAGCAATACCATGCGTTCGACTGCCGCAATGGGGATGGTATAGCTCTGGCCCGCCGCCACCACGCACAACGCCTGCACCTTACTGAGTGAGATCGGCGCGTGGATGGTAAAGCGAGTCCCCTTGCCCTGGGTACTCTCGACCTGGATTGTACCCTTCAGCTTGCGTATCGCTGTCTCCACCTCATCCAGTCCAATGCCGCTGCCACCTATCACATCGGCTGTCTCACTACCGCTGATGCCAGACTGAAACATCAGCGCCAGTGCAGCCTCTACACTCAACGACTGCGCCTCGTCCTGGTCGAGGACACCAGCCAGAATGGCGGAAGCGATCATCTTGTGCGGGTTGACTCCCTCGCCGTCATCACTGACGATGATCGTGATCTCGTCACCCTCATTGCGCGCCACCAGCCGTATCACCCCTGTGGGTGGCTTGCCTTGCTCGATGCGTTCTTCGGGCGATTCGATGCCATGCACAATGGCGTTACGGATCAGTTGCGTCAGTGGCTCTGCCAGCGCCTCGCCAATGACGCGGTCAATCTCGGTCTGCTCGCCCTCGACAAGCAACTCAACAGCTTTGCCACGATTGGCTGCCAGTACACGTGCCGAGAGTCGCATGCTGGGGATGAAGGTCTCCAGCGGCACGAGGCGCATGTGCATGGCGTGCTTCTGAATGTCTGTGGTGAGTCGCTGCTGATCGTCGTTGACTTGTTCCAACTGCGCCAACTGCGTGTGCAACGAACTCTTGTGCGCGCGCAAATCCGCCACCACCTCACTCAGCGCCCGCAGCGCATGATCGAGTTCGGTATACTGTTCCAGTTCAAGCTCGGCGGTTTCATGCGGCGCACGCCTGCCGCCGTTGCTGCCGCTCCCGTCACCTGCCTCACCAACGCCGGTGAGGCTGTTTGGGGACAGGCGTTTCTGGAAGCGCAACGGGTGGGTATCATGCGGCGCTGGCATGGCAAGCGGCATGGTGGGCGTGGCGGCATAGACGAGCGGATGCAGATCAGTGATCTGCTCGCTTATGGCGCTCAGTCTGGTCAGGGCGGCGTCTATCTCACTCTCCAACCCCACAATATCGTTGCGGGTCTGCACCAGTGATGCGCGATTGAAGGAGAGCGCGCTCAACTGGTTCATCAACTCGTCGAGGCGCGGTAGCTCGACACGCAGTTGCGTATCGCCCTCGGTGGGTCGCGGCACATGCGTGAGCGCCGTTTCGACGCCTGGCAATGCGCCAGAGGCGGCAGCCCGATAGCGTGTTGCGTCTTCAACAGGCGGCTGCGCGCCCTCACGCTCGCCTTGCGCCAGCAACGCCTGATAGAGCATCTCAGCCTCGGCCACCAGTTCCGCTGGCGGCTCCTGATCATGTGTCGCCGCATCCAGCGCCGCCTGCAAGAGTCCGAACATCTGCGCCAGCGCCGTCACCAGCACGATGCCAGTGGGGATACGCCGCCGTTGGGCCGCCTTGAGCGTCTCTTCGAAGAAAATGGCGATGCGGGCGAAGCTATCGAAGCCCAGCGTCGCGGCGGCGCCCTTCATCTTGTGGGTGATATGCGCCAGGGTATGCAGTGGCGTGGCGTCTTCGGCATGCTGTTCATATGCGGCGAGCGCCTGACTCACATCTTGCAGGTCTTCGCTGGTCTCGCCAATGAAGAGTTGCTTCATCTCCGGCGGAATGCTATCAAGCTCGTCGGTGGACGGCAAAATGAGACGACCAGATGGCGTGTTCGACATCGAAAATCCAGGCGCGTATGTGGCGGGTAGGGGGATGGCCAGGGGCTGCGTCACGGCCTCTGACAGGCTTCCCTCTCGCTGCATCTCGCGCTGACGCGCGGCGCTTGCCTGGAAAGAGCGCACAGT
>JBDTAI010000059.1:0-7744 GCA_039924685.1 Ktedonobacterales bacterium | reverse complement strand
CAGGTGATCGGCTACTGGGCGCTCGATGACTGGCCTGCCAGCGATCCCGGCTCAGCGGCGCCGCTGTTGCGCCAGATCGCCGCCCTTGCCCACCAGATCACACCCGGCCTGCCGGTGATCTGTGGCTTCGGGCCGGAACTGGAACCGGGTGGCGCCGACAACTTCGATGCGCGGCTCTTCGCCAACTACACACCCGCAGGCTGTGACGCCGTGGCGCTCTATATCTACTCCGCCTCGGTCATTGATCCCGCGACATCGCCCACCACCTTCGACTGGTCCATGCGTTCGCTGCTGCCCAAAGTGTTTATCACATTGCGCGCGCTTGGCTGGAATCCCGCGCGCACGCCGCTGATCGGCATTCCGCAGGCGTGGGCAGGCGACAGGAGTAATGTAACAGCTAACATCTACGAGATTGCGCCGACCACTGATGAACTGGCGCAACAGAGCGCGAGCTTCTGCCAGAGCGGCGCCAGCGGCATCGTCTTCTATGCCTGGTATGACAGCAGCACGACAAACCTGCAAACGCCTGCCAACAGCCTCGTCATCCGTCGCGGTGTGCGCCAGGGCATCGCGGCATGCAAGCGCACCTGGACCACCACGAAGCCGATCCCCTGGACGACTCCTGCGCCTATCACCATGCCAAGCCCAAAGCGCGGCGCCATCCGTCACTGGCAGTTCGCTCCATTGCTGGCCGTTCTGTGTTCCTTCCCACAGATGCGAGACTATCTTATGCGTATCAAGCGTCTCCACCAGCAGCGAACCATCGGCGTTGAGCCAGAAGCGGCCATCGAGATACTCACCTTTGGCACGTAGAGTAGTGAACTGGTTGTCGAGAACGGTCCGGTAGCGCAGATGGTCCTGGCTGACGACCAGCCGAGTGTCACCCTGGTTGACGCTGTTGATCTTGCCGAGTGCGGCGAGCGTCGCATACGTAGTTGAGCCACGCGTCGCCATCTGGGAGACCTCCACGTTAGCGGAGAGCTGATTCCAGGCAACTCCGCCATCGGACGTGACGAAATTGATGGGCGCCGTTGTCCCACCTGGTTGGTCGCCACCTGGAAACAGAAGAACATTGAGCAGCAGGCTATCCCGCGCATTTCCATCCATCTGAATGCCACACCCACAAGGAGGGGATACTACCGCAATGCTCTCGCCGGGCGCCACTGGAATATGTGTCAGCCGCCAATCGGCGCCACCATGCTGTGTCGCCCAGACATCAATCGCATGTCTGCCCTGGGGAATGCTGCATCCATAGGCAATCTCACCATTGGTGGGCGCGACGGCGAAGTTGAGCGGCGCAAAACCTGCCTCCGCATCAGCGCCTGACGCGGGGCGCCCACGACAAATGGCAACCTGATGGCTCTCCATGTCGCTGCCAGTCCCGGCTGTCGGGCGCCACTGAAGGTCGGCGTCGGTTCAACCGACGCCGATGATGTCACATGAACTGCGCCATAACAAGCGGCGCCCTAGTCTGCCGCGTTGCATCATCAACATGTCTCGACCCCCTGTTTGAGTGTTTTTCGTTTCCGCCATTGCAGCCTGTGCAGCAATCGCGTCGCCTCCTGGCAACACACATGCAGGGGATCGAAAGTAACAACGGCGATATACGGCGATATACGGCGATATACGGCGATATACGGCTATCTATGGCGCGGCGCCAGCGAATGACGCCCAAGTCATGCCGGAATGACGCCCGGCTGGTATGCCGAGGCAAAGCGGTTGGTGGTGTGCTACGATGAATAATGATGTAGAGCGAACGCGACGGTGGAACTGCATGTGACGCCAGGGAGATAAAGGGGAAGGATTGTTATGACGCCAACGTTGCGCGTGGAACTGGCGACACAGGATGATCTGGCGACGTTGGGACAGTTGCGCGTGGCGGTCGGCTGGTTGCCGAATGGGGACCTGTTGCGGGCGCTATGGCCCTGGGACCGTGCGCGCATCTTCGTCGTGCGCGAGGCGACACTGACGGCGGGCGGCTCCGCAGTCCCTATCGCCACCACCTGCGCCACGGCGACGGATGGCATTGGCGTGATCGGCAATGTGCATGTGCGCAGCGACTATCAGCGGCGCGGTCTGGGGCGACTGCTGATGGAGGTGGCGCTTGGCTGGCAGCGTGAGCAGGGCGTGCAGTCGGTCTACCTCGATGCCACAGCGGAGGGGCGACCGCTCTATACGAAACTCGGGTTTGTCGGGCTGGAGCGCTCCTGGGCGGTTCACGCCCCACTCTCCACGCTCGATCTCGGTGTGCTTGCCACGCTCGCCCGCCCACATACTGATCTGCGCATTGCCTACTCATCTGCTGACGAGATGCAGCGACTGGCCGACCTTGACTCCGCCGCCTATGGCGCCGACCGCCTGGAGCTGCTGGCGCGGTTGCTCGCGCTGCCCAATCATGCGCTGTTGACAGCGGAGGACTCATCAGGTCAGATGCTGGGCTATCTGCTGACGCGGCTGCTGGAGCCGCCTGCCCATGGCGTGCGTGTGGGGCCGTGGGTGGCGCGGAACAGTGGGATCGCCGCCACGCTGCTTGCCGCTGCACTGGCGGAGGATGCGCCCTGGCGCACAGCGCTTGCCGCTACGATTACCACTGCCGATGCGGTCGGGCCGCTCAACATCAGCATCTCGCTGCCCACATCCAGCGCGCCCGCATTTGAGTTGCTGGCTGCCATCTCTGCTCCACTCGAAGAGGACGACCTGATCATGCGGCTGGACTTCACCGCTGGCGCCACCATTGCCCCTGCTGCCCCTGCCTCGGTCTATGCGTGGCTGGCGCCGATGGTCTTCTGAAAAGTAGCCGTGTACCTCGTGGGTTGAGTTGACGTCTTCTGTCACGCATGGGATACTACGCGGGGTGAAGGGTACGGTCATCAGCGGCGCATGTTCGCTTCGTGAAAGGGGAAACACCCATGCACGCGCGCGTCACAACGTTGTCATTCCCGGCTGAGAAACTGGCCGAAGGTGTCGGCATCTACCAACAAAGTGTACTTCCTGCGTTGCAGGCGACAAACGGCTTCAAGGGCTGCTATCTGCTGACCGACGCAGGCACTGGCAAGGCGCTCTCCATCACGGTCTGGGAGAGCGAGGCCGATGGAATCGCTTATGAAAGCAGCGGCTCCTACCGCGAACAGGTGGGCAAGGTGGCGGCTCTCTTAAACGCGCCGCCCTCGCTCGCTACCTATGATGTGGGCGCGCAGGCATAACGAACACAGCGAGTACCCAATTAGCCGCATTGTGTTCGCCTATCTGCGCCTGTCATACACCAACCACCAAAGGACACATAACCATTCTCTGCTGATGGCCATCTCCTTCACCATCTCCTTCACCATCCCCAGGCAGACTCTCTAGCTGTAGAACGGCTGGACCTCACTTCCTGCCCCTCTCCTCACCGGAGAGGGGCAGGAAGACGCGCTACAGGCCGAAAGCCGTGAAGACGCCGTTATCATCCACAACATACAGGCGCCCGTTGACCACCAGCGGACTCTCCCAGTGCAGCGGGCCGATGCTGGCGCTCCAGAGTTTCGCGCCTGTGGTGGGGTTCAGTGCGCGAATGACGCCATCGCCCTGCACATAGAGCACGCCGCCCGCCAGCAGCGGCGAGGTTCCGCCATCGCCGTTGTGATAGACCACATGCAGCGAACTATGTCCACTGGCGTCGGTCGAGAGCGTCAGCGCGGTCAAGCCGCTGTTGTTGACAATGAACACCCAGGCGACGCCGTTACCATCCGTCCAGATCGCGGGCTGCTGCAACACCTCACCATACTGCGAGAGGTTGACATCCTGCAACTCGCCGCCAACATGGCCCGGTCCGCCCTTGCCCGACATATTGCGCCGGTTGAGCAGCCGCAGAATGCCATCTTTGCCGATGATCACCGTCATCGCAGGCGTCAGACTCGCGTTTTGCAGTGGCAACAGCGCAGGCGCCGTGCTGCCCAGGTCGAGGTCCTGCTGCTGAAGTGTCTTGTAGTTCGCTGGGGTGTAACTGTCGTGAGGAGCGCCGCTGGCGATGCCACCTCCAAACCATCCAAGTCGGAGCACGCTGTCACCATAGTCAAATGCCCCAGGATTATAGTCGCCGTTGCCCACCGCCAGGTAAACTGCGCCAGTATCTGGGGCGACCGTCGTGCCTGCTCGCGCCCAGACGCCCGCCTGTTGCTGGCCGCAATCCGGCGTTCCTGGCTGCTCGACAAAATGCACTTTCTGGTTGGAGCAGAGGACGTTGAAGACCGCCTGCGCGCCGGTGAACAGGTTGATCGCCACCAGATGTCCCTGATAGTCGCCGCCGTCGCCGGGATAGCCACCGGTGGTGACATAGAGATAGCCGTTGGCAGTGTTGAGCGAGGAACTGCCCTTCTCATCGAAGTTCTTGAGCGTGACGAGTTCCGGCCAGCCGCCAGTGGTAATCTCGGCGCCGGTAGCCATCACATGCTTGTGGACATAGCCATCCAGCCCATAGGTGTAGACATAGGTTCCGCGCGAATCAATCGCGGGTGTGCTGGTGGTGAAGCATGCAGGTGAGCCATTGTTGTTGACCGTGCAACTGCCCGCTGGATGCTTTGCCTGCCAGACGATAGCTCCGGTCGCGGCATCGAGCGCGAAGAGTGTCCCCGTCAGGCTCGTGCCAAAGAGCAGGTCGCGCACGCCTCCAGAGGTGGAGACATTGGGTTGCTCCACCAGCGTGCCATCTACCACCGAGGGTAGTGTATGCTGCCACAAGCTGTGCAGGCCGCTCACGGTTGACGGCGTGATGATGGTCTCGGCGCTGTTCACGCCACTACGCGCGCCCGCGCCATCGAAGGCAAGCCAGGCGATCTTGCTGGCGGTGGCAATCCGTGACGTGTGGTGTGGGGCGGCCCATACACTCGTCGTCCCCAGCAGCGTCAGACACAACGCCAAACATGGTATCAGCGCGCCCATCAACAGTCGTCGCCCTATGCGTATACGCGTCATTCCATCTCTCCTCTTGCATCCCTCTTACGCCCATAGGCTGATTTGTGCATTTGCAGTCAGCCCCATGTGAAGACGACAAAGCAAAGGCAATTCGCACAAACCGATACATCTCCCGCAAGCGCGGAGCCAGTCTTGTGAGCAAAATGGGCCAGCGACGCCGAACACAGCAATTTCAGTTCCTTGACGCCCCGTTGCGCATTCCTGTATATTGATATATTGCGATCATCATATTTTGAGAGCGTCATCTTACCGGGCGTAGAGAGGTGAACACGAGGGCTATGCCGTATACGAGAGAACACAAAGCGCGCACCCATGAGCGCATCGTCAGTGAGGCGGCGCGCGCCTTTCGGGTGGAGGGGCTGGATGGTGTGGCCGTTGGCGAGGTGATGGGCCGCGTTGGGCTGACGCATGGCGGCTTCTATGCCCACTTCCCCAGCAAAGATGCGCTGGTGGCCGCTGCCTGCGCCCGCAGCATGGATGAGCAGGGCGAGCGGCTGACCGCGAAAGCGCGCAAAGCGCCGGACGGCGATGGGCTGCGAGCTATCATCGAGGCGTATCTGGATGCGCGCCACCGCGACGCCCCCGGCGCCGGTTGCACGATACCTGCGCTGGCCGCCGAGATCGCCCGTGCATCCGATGAGGTGCGCGACGCCTTCACAAGCGCTTTCACTGGTTATGTCAGCCGCATCGAGCCGTTTTTGCCTGCTACGCTAGATGGGGCTGCTACTGAGCAGCAAGATCGTGTGGATACGGCGCTGGTGTTGCTGGCCGAACTGGCGGGCGCGATCCTGCTGGCGCGGGCAGTGAGCGATCCGGCGCTGAGTGATCGCATCCTGGCGGCGGCGCGGACCTTCTCGCTGCGCGCCTTCGCTGACAATACAGCTACTACAGCGCGTTCAGCCGACCAATTAGCAGAATGAGAGAAGCAGCAGTGGATCAGGACAACCAGTTACCTCAGCGCGCGCAAACGACGACAAGCGATAATCAGCCCCATGTTGACTTCGCCGCGCATGGGCGCACGGGAACGATACCCACGCCGCCGATTGGCGAACTGCTCGGTTTTGTCCCAGGCGCCATTGGCAATGGCGAGTCGCTGGTGACACTGGAGGCCAGCGCCCGCCACGCGAACCCGATGGGGACGCTGCATGGCGGCGTACTCTGCGACATCGCCGACGCCGCGATGGGCCTGGCCTTCGCCAGCACGCTGGGTCCAGGCGAGTCGTTCACGACGCTGGAACTCAAGATCAACTTCCTCAGGCCCGTCTGGAACGCACAGTTGCGCGCAATTGGCAGGGTGATCAAGCGCGGGCGTGCCGTTGGGCTGGTCGAGTGCGATGTGTTCGATGAGCGCGAGCAACTGATCGCCCATGCCACCAGCACCTGCATGACGCTACGCGACGAAATGGCGAAGGGCCGCTGAAGCATCCTGAATCCCAATATCACCTGATGGTACAATCCAATGTGAACGCCGTCATATGCGTCCCTGATGAGCAGCGACGCGCAGGCAACACGGCGACCCAACGGAGAGACGACAGCATGGCGAACACGACACATACAGCGCATACAACGCCCTCGCATCACACGCAGCCGAGAACTGAGGCGAGCGGAGCTACCCATCCTGCGACCAAACCAGTCTACGCGGTCTTCTGGCTCTATCGGGTGGACCCTGCATTCCACCGACTGCCAGAGGCGCAACAGAGCAAGAGCAAGGCGGAGTTCCTGACGGCGCTGGATGGACGCGCAAGCAGCGTCACCCTGCGTGGCTCGTACTCACTGGTGGGGTTGCGAGGCGACGCCGACCTGCTGTTCTGGGTCTGGGGTGATGACCTGGACGCGATCCAGCGGCTGGCGGTGGCGCTGCGCCAGAGTGGACTGGGGCGCTATCTCACGCAGGTGGAGACCTATGTGGGCGTGGTGGCGATACCGCGCTACGACCCCGAACACGGGCCAGCCTTCACATCTGGTGTGGGGCCGAAGAACTTTGTCAGCGTTTACCCGTTCGTCAAGACGACCGAGTGGTATCTGCTGCCGCATGAGGAACGCCGCAACCTGATGGCCGAGCATGGGCAGGTGGGACGCCAGTATGCCGTCCCCCGCGCAAAGCTGCTGGCCACTGCGCAGAATGGCGCGGCCAACGGAACAACCAGCGGCAAGGGTTCACATGGCGCAACGGCGACGGCCACGCTTGCCAAAACTGAGGTTGAGGCCGGGGAAGAGGGTGGTGGCGTCCTCTCGAACACGGTTGACGCCTTTGCGCTGGGCGACTATGAGTTCATCCTCGCCAACGAGTCCGATGATCCCGACGAGCTACGCCGTATGATGCTGGCGCTTCGGGCCGTGGAGGTGCGGCGCTACACCAAGCTGGATACGCCGATCTTCCTGGGGCGCCTGCGCACACCCGCCGAGGCGCTGGCCGACCTGTAGACCTCACCCCAACCCCGTCCTGTGAGGAGAGGGGCTATTTTTGTGCGGCTATTTTTGCCAGCTTGCGTCTATGTGTTCGTAGCGAGATCACCTGGGCGATGATGGCGCTGTGTGGACGCCTGGTTCCGACTTTCCACTGCGCGCGCAACGCTGGTTCGCCTAGCGCTGTTCGCGCGTCGGCGACTGTGCGCGCAAATGCGGCCTGCTCACTTGGTGGTAGTGGCGTCTGCGCCTGGGTGCGTAGCGCCGCCGCAACAGCGCACGTCTGGACAGCCAACGCATAACGCGCCTCGGCGGAGAGCAGCGCCGCAACGCCTTCGAGACACCAGGCGGTATATGGGGAGCTGACGAATGTGCGGAACATCGGCAG
>JBDTAI010000058.1:0-4365 GCA_039924685.1 Ktedonobacterales bacterium | reverse complement strand
CCACCGGTTGTCACTTTCGCCATCTGTCATCCTGTCCTGTCTGCATCGGGTATCTGGTTGCGCTAAACCATAAAGGTCATACGGGCATAGTATATGACATATATGCCGGTCACGCGTCTGCAACGCGTGCCAGCACTACGCGGGTCAACGCCAATTCGTCGGCGTTGACGGTATGGCCCATGTTCGGATAATGGCGCATCGTCACACTGGCGCCCATCTGCTCGAAGACCTCGGCGCTCTGGCGCACACGCGCTTCAGGAATATGGAAGTCGGGAACGCTGCATCCAAGAAAAACCTGTGTTCCGGCCAGCGATCCGGGGTAGTCACGCGGCGTCTCGTCGGGACCGATCAGTCCGCCGCTGAGGCCCACTACCGCGCCGAAGCGTTTGCTACTGGCATTGCGGGCGGCATATTCCAGCGCCAGACAGGCCCCCTGCGAGAAGCCCAGCAGCGCGATCTGCACACCAGGAATACCAGCGTTCGTCGCGTAGGTATAGACCTTCCCGACGGTCACCAGCGCATCACTGAGCCACGGCTCGTTGACGGTCAGTGGCGCCAGAAAGCTCACCGGATACCAGACACCACCATGCGCTTGTGGCGTCAACAAAGCAATGCCCGCCTGTACAGCGCCAAGTTCTTCGCCAAGCGTCAGGATGTCCGCTGCGCTGGCGCCACGCCCATGCAACAGGATCAATGCCGCTCGCGCCTCCGGTAGTGGCGTTCCGGCAGTATGCAGCAGTTGGTTGGCATGGATGCCTTGCCCTGCAATGCCATCTACCGTGTGATAGTTCTGTTCCGCCATAGTTCGCTTATACCTCCTGCACCTGCGCCACGCGATTCAGGGACAGAGTGCGGGCGCAGACCGCCCATGCCCATTCCGCGTATTTGTGCTACGATGCGCCATAGATAGTCAGTTGGTCAGCCTGTGTTTGCGGTCATCAGCGTGGTGATGATCCCTGTGAGCGATAGTTGAGCAGGAGCGAGACAATGAGCACTTCTCACAATAAGCATGCCGCCAAGTCGCACGAACCACCTGTTCTCTCCCGTCGTGACACGCTGAAAGTAGCAGGCGTGACTGGCCTGACGGTGGCCCTGCTGGGGTTGGGCCACATGACCCCTGCGCTGGCTGAGGAACTCACACGGCTGGCGCATGGTTCGCCGATGACAGGAGCGCGTCTGGCTGACATTCTGCGGACTGAACGGACCAGTTGGAATGGCCTGCTTGCCCAGGTTCGTCCGGATCGCATGGAGATACCGGGCGCTGTGGGCGAGTGGTCGGTCAAGGAACTGGTCGCGCACCTCACCTGGTATGAACGCGCCGTTCTGGATGGCGCCCAGCAAGTGTTGAGCGGCGGAACGTTCACGCGCCGCCGACCTGACAACATGGACCTTGACGACATGAACAGCCAGATTGCCGCCGAGAGTCGCGCGCGACCAGTGAGCGACGTGCTCGCCGAAGCTGACGATGTGTTTGGACGCCTGCTGACGCTGATTGCGGCCTGCCCACAGGACATCCTGAACGATTCACGACTCCTGGGACTTCCAGACGACATCCCGCCGTGGATGCGCGTGGCGAACAACTCCTACGCGCACTATCGTGAACACGAGGCGGACCTCCGCGCCTGGCTGGCGACCCAATAGCCACTACATGCGGCGGCTGGCTCACATCGAGGACGAAAGCCAGCCCTCTCCGATGTTACGCATCCAGCGCGAGGTCGCCCAAACTACTTCGCGGCAGGATCATGCCACGCTGGAACGACCAGCGGGCGCAGGCTGCTTTCGAGCTGACTGCGGGAGCGTTCGAGCCACGGGGGCAGTTGTAGCCGCTTCCCCAGATCGTCGTTTGACTCATCCACTGTGAAGCCGGGGCCAAGTGTGGCAAGCTCCACGATATGCCCGTCGGGGTCGTTGGTGTAGATGCTCTTGAAGTAGATGCGGTCCATCACCGGCGAGACACGCAAGCCAGCCTCAACCAGCTTCTCGCGCCACTCGAGCTGGGTCGCTTCATCTGGGACGGCGAGGGCGAAGTGGTGTGTCTGGCCCGCGCCCATCTGCATACGCTGTTCTCGCTGGCGGTCGCGCTCGAAGTAGGTGATCAGCGTGCCAGGTTGGCCATCGCCGACACCCCAATACCAGTGCGCCGAGGTGGGGTCATCGAAGTTGCTGGTCATCTTGACGCGCCGCATCCCCAGCAGATCGCCGAAGAAGGCCTGTGTGCGCTGGATGTCGGAGCCGATGGCGGTAATGTGGTGCATGCCGCGTGAAAGCGCCATATCAGCCGTGATCGCTGGCACAGGCTCCAGCCACGTCTCCGCCTGGATGCGCGCCTCATCGCGGTTGCGCACCAGCATCTCGGCGGGTGGCGCAATAAAGTGTGTCCCCAGCGCGTCGGCGTCCTCGTCAATTGTCCAGCCGGGACCGATGGTGGCGATTTCGAGGATCGTGCCATCGGGATCGCGGAAGTAGATCGAGGTGAAGTAGTGGCGATCCAGTGGCCCCTCGACGGCATGCCCCAGATCGGTCAGACGGCGCTTCCACTTCAGCAGCCCTTCGCGGTCGGCCACCTGGAAGGCGACATGATGCGTGCCGCCGATGCCCGGATGGCCGTGTGCGGCCCCCTTCCACTCGAAGAAGGTGACGACCGATCTCGGCATACCCTGCCCATTGCCAAAGTAGAGATGGTAGCTTTCGGGATCGTCGAAGTTGACGGTTTGCTTGATCAGCCGCATGCCCAGCACGCCTGTGTAGAAGTCGAGCGTGCGCTGGGCGTCGGCGCTGACGATGGTGATGTGGTGGAGTCCTTGAATGCTCATGGGTGTTATCTGCCTTTCTGTTCGTTTTGCGAGTGGTTGAGCGCGTGATCGAGTGTGCGCAAGAGGTGGGCTAGTTCGGCGCGTTCGTCCTCGCTGAGGATGCTGAAGCGCGCGGCGATCATGCCTTCCTGCGCGGGAACAACCTCCTGCGCTAGTGTGCGCCCGGCCCGGGTGAGGTAGAGTCTGCGCGCCCGGCCATCCGCGCGTCGTTCGATCAGGCTGCGTGCTTCGAGTCGTTCGAGCAACTGCGAAATATTGCCTTTTGTCACTAACAGCCGGTCTGCCAACTGCTGCTGCGTCAGACCCTCACTAGCGCGAATCTGCGCCAGCGCATCGAACTGGGCGACGCTGAGGTCCCAGTTGCGCAGCAGCATCTCAGTGGCGCGATCAATCCGCTGGTAGATACGGGCCAGCCGTAGCCAGGGTACGATATTGAGCCGGGTGTTGCGCCGGAGTTTGGCGTCCTCAAGTTGCGTCTTCATTACCAACAGTTTAGTACTAAACTGTTGGTAATGTCAATAGGTTCTGGATGGCCGTGTGGTGAATGATGGGTAAGGTGTGAGTGAGCTGACATAATGCGCTTACTAAAGGTCAGGCGTATCATGGGATAAAAGGCTCTGTTCTACTGTTATATACCATCTTGCTGTACTCGTTTGCTATGCTGATTATTGTCCATATCTCGCGCTACATGATGTATATGGCGCCCAATCACCTATTACGCGATAAACGTCGCTTTACACGCTTGTTTGCGCCGGTGAGGCGATGCGCTGGCGCGATAGAGACGAATCCAGCTATTCGGGCTATGGAGAGATGGAGGAGACGATGGCGCGTACCCCACGCTGGAAACAACTCAACGACTACTCGCCGTTTGCGCGCATCCTGGTGGAGTATATGTGGGAGCAGCGTCCGCCGTTGCTGCCAGCGGGATTCGCCGAGCGCATGGGTATTTCGAAGCAAACTGTGTCGAAGTGGCTCAACACGCCGGGGGCGCCGGAAGCCGATCTCGTCATTCAGGTGGCGCGGCGCATGCCAATGTCCGTGCATACACTTTTCGACGCCGCTGGTTTCACTCCACCGGAATACCCACTCTACAGCATTCCTGAAGCCTGGGAGTTCATCCTCAACCGTGTGCAGGAGTCCGCACAACTGAGCGCCGAGGAACGCGAACATATTCTACAGGCGCTCGGCGTCATCCGCGAGCATGATGAGCCAACGCAGGCGGCGATGCAGCCTCCCGCCAACACGGCTGCGCGTAGAGTCCGACGCCGCCGGACGAAACGTGAGATGGCAGGCGATGTAGAAATGGGCGCGGCGGATGACGCGATGGGCGATGAGGATGAAGATGAGGATGAAGATGACGATGGAGACCAGGTTGAAGAGGTTGAAGAGGATGAAACGGTGGATGATCCCGGTGAGGCAGGCGAAGATACCAACGAAGAGTGAAGAACAGCGGCCGCTAGTTCACTCGCTGCCAGATGGCCTATACCGTTTGGTGGTATGGTTGCCTTGCCCATCGCTACCTGCTAGAGTGCGCGCACAGACGTTTGCATAC
>JBDTAI010000057.1:0-13343 GCA_039924685.1 Ktedonobacterales bacterium | reverse complement strand
GTGCTGGAGTCACGCGTACACCATCCGCAGGGCAGCACATCAAAGCAGCATAGCAGTCCGGCGGGGGCGCCTGCGCTGACGGTTGATCCGCAGATCAAGCTCGACCCCACGACGGGCTTCCCGCCTAACACCATCTTCAACGCTATCCAGATGGTCTCGGCTGATGATGGCTGGGCTGTAGGCGGCTGGAATCAGGGGATCAACAACAACAACAACAAGAATGGCATCGTCATCGCGCACTATGCGAACGGCGCGTGGACACTGGCCGCCGACGACGCATCAGGCGATGTATTGAATAGCGTCTCACTGGATTCGGCGAGTGACGGTTGGGCCGGGGGCGGCATTTCTAACCTCCTGCTCCACTACAGCGGCGGCCAATGGCGCGTGGTTTCCGCGCCGAATCTCCCGCCGTATTTGTCACTGAATAGCGTGCAGATGGTCTCGGCGACCGAGGGCTGGGCAATGGGTAACGATGAGCGTTCGGGGCAGGATGATCTCGTGCATTACCTCAACGGCAAATGGACGGTTGTGCCTACATCGTTGATGGGTTTGCAGAGCCTCTCACTGGACTCGGCAAGCCACGGCTGGGTGGTTGGCGGCAACGGAAACAGCCAGCTTGCCCAATATGACAAGGGTACATGGCAGAACTGGGGGCGCCCCCTGCCAGAGAGTTTCACCAGCGTCTTCTCCATCTCGCCGACCGACGCCTGGGCCACAGGGTATCCTATTCCCTGCTCGTGCCAGTCGGCGCCAGCCAGCAGCGCCAGCCAGGCACAAGCGTCGAGCCGTCAGAGCGCATTGGCGATCAACCGGCCATTGAGTGGTAACGTGGGTACGAACATTCTGCACTTCGACGGCCAACGCTGGTCCAACGTTCCTCTCGGCTTGCCCACGTATGACACCATGGAGTTCATCACGATGCTCTCCGCCGATGAGGGATGGGCCATCGGTTTGTCAGTCCCACCGCCAAATGGGCCAGCTTATACACTGGCGCTGCACTACCAGAACGGCGCGTGGCAGGTGACGAATCTGCATATCGAGGGTCAGCTCATCGCCGCCTCATTTCCATCGGCGAACGACGGCTGGGCGATTGGCCTGAATGGCGCACGCAACGCGATCTTCTTGCACTATCAGAACGGCGCGTGGAGCGTGTATCATCGCTAGCAAACGTCCCATTATTCGTTGGCGCCGATAACCGATAGCTGTTGAAACTCTTGACGGCGATACACCTGCCAGCGTGCGGTGTATCGCCGTCTTCTGCTATGGTCTGGGAAGTTCAGGAAAGTATCCGAGAGATGTGTGAGAAATGAGGCGCAGATGGCGACGACAGGCATCCTCGCGCTGGTGGGCGGCGATGAGTTTCGCGCGCACTGTGAGCCAATGGACCACGCGCTGCTGGCGATGGCCGCCCGCCAACCCGCTCGCGTAGTGATCGTCCCCACAGCGGCGGCGCAACAGGGACCACATCAGGCGGCGCAGAACGGCGTGCGCTACTTCACAGCGCTGGGCGCACAAACGACAGCAGCCATGATCCTCTCGCCGCAGGACGCCAACAACCCCGCCCTGGCCAATGCGCTGGCCGATGCCGACCTGATCTATCTCACTGGCGGCGATCCAGCCTATCTGCTGCGTTGTCTGCGCGATAGCCGCTGTTGGCAGGCGATGCAGGCGCGTTATGCGGCGGGCGCCATGCTGGCGGGATCGAGCGCGGGCGCGATGGCGCTGGGCGCGGCTATGCGCTATGGGCGCTCCGGTGGCGCTGGCTGGACGCTTGCCCTTGCGCTGGCGCCCCGGATCGCCGTGCTGCCGCACCACGATGGCCCGCCGCGCACAGATAGTCCGGCGTTGGCAGCCTCGCTGGCGGCATCGCTTCACCGCACAGATGTCGCGCTGGTGGGGATCGCTGTGGCCACTGCCTGCGTCAGTGATGATGGTGGCGAACGTTGGCAGGTGCTAGGCGTTGGCGCCGTCACCCTCTATACTGCACAGGGAGCGACGGTCTATCACACAGGCGATTGCTTCATACTTGAGCAGTCTCGTCGGGTGTAGTGGTCGGCGTTGCAACTTGCAGCGAAGCGGATCTGGCGGGGAGCGTGCGCCTGAGCAGCGCCCAGAGCAGCAGCGCGGTGGCACACGTCCCCACGCCCGCCAGCACAAACACGGTGCGCGGCGAGGTTACTTGCAGCAGCAATCCCCCTACGCTATAGGTGATCAGCAGCGCCACATAGGGCGCACTATATGCTGCGCCCAGGATGCGCCCCAACAATGCGGGCGGTGTTGCGCGTTGCAGCAACGTATCATAACCGATGTTCTCGGCGCCGTTGCCGATGCCGACCCCGAACTCACAGAGCGCAGCAACCAGCAGCGTTGGCGCCAGACCACACGCCAGTGTGGCCAGTCCCATTCCGGCGATGCCTATCCAGTACACCCGCCCGGCGCCCAGACGCCGCAATAGCCACAACACCAGCAGCGGTCCCACGATCATGCCCGCGCCATACGCAGAAAGCAGCACGCTATAGCCCACCGCGCCTGCCTGCAATGTTTGCCGCGCGAGAAAGATCAACCCTACGTTATCAAGCGCCACGAAAAGCGTGACGAGAAACAGTCCAAGCGTGACCGTGCGCGCAACTGGCTGGCGCAGCAGATAACTGAATCCCTCACGCAGGGAAGCCCATACATCGGCGAAAGGAGCGCCTGCTGTTGCTGTCCCTGTTGGCGCTGTCATTGTTGGCGCTGGCTGGGCCGCTGGCGACAGCGACCGTGGCAGGCGCACCAGTAGCAGCGCTGAGAGAAGGAACGAGAGCATGTCGAGCAGCAACACTGTTGGCGGTCCCGCGAAGAACAGTAGCACGCCCGCCAGCGATGGACCGACCGCCAGCCCAACGTTATAGCCCAGCCGCAGCCAGGCGTTGGCCTCACCCAGCAGTTCCACGGGAACCAGGGCAGGCAGTGCGCCCTGGCTGGCGGGAAGAAATACGGTTGCCAGCAAGAACAGCGCCGCCACCAGCGCCAGGGTCACTGGGAACGGTGGCGCTAGCAACGCCAGCAACGCGACCACCACCGCCTGGGCCAGATTGAGACCAATCATCAGGCGGCGACGGTCAAGCCGGTCGGCAATCACGCCGACAAACGGGCCGAGCGTCTGTGGTATCGTCTGCGCCAGTAGCAACACGCCCACCGCCCATGCGGCGTCTGTTCCCTGACGTTGTTGTGCCGCGATCAGCACAAATGCGACATTCGCCATGGTATCGCCAAGAAACGAGAGCGACCGCGCGCTCCAGAACGTGCGATAGGCAGGCGCGGCGAAGAGCGTATGCGCCGACGACCTGGGTCCATGCGCATGGGCCACGTCCGGCGCTTCAGTGATCATTGCCCTACCTCGTCACGTACACTGCCATACATTCACACGCGGTCACACAAAGGCACATGCATAGCCACCAGTAATACGGCCAGAAGATACAACACTCAATTGCCTGCTATTATAGGATAGTGGCGCCAATGCAGGGACAATTGGCGCCACGTTATACAGAGTGGCCAACAACTCGTTGCGCAGGATGGCGCTAAACATGCTATACTGATCCAGAGAGGCGCTTGAGCAACGCCTCAGACCATTCACATCACTGCGGACAGGACCGTCGGCTGCGAGGTGAAGGCAGGCAAGGCAACGTGCGACGACAACGCCAGACACAACATCAAACAATGAGACAGACACAACCTACATCGCTTCCAACACCCTCACGCGAGCGGCGCTACTCCGCTGGCGGGCAGGCGATGGCTTTACGTGGCCAGCGAACAGGCCAGCAAGCGGTACGTCGTCCGGCGCCACACGCGCATGACCAGAACCATAATCACCTCCATAATCACCTCCATAATCACCCCCATGACCACTCCCATTCGCTCTCACAACAGGCATTGCGACTGGGCTTCGTACTGACTGTGGGCATCTTGCTGATCGAGGTGGTGGGCGCCTTCTTTGCGCATTCGCTGGCGCTGCTTTCAGACGCCGGGCATATGTTCACCGATGTGATCGCGTTGGGGCTTGCGTGGTTCGCTGCCGCGCAGGCCGGGCGACAACCCAACGCCCGTCGCACCTTTGGCTATCATCGCGTCGGCATTCTCAGCGCTCTCGCCAATGGACTCACCCTGATCGTCATCGCCGCTGTGATTGCCTATGAGGCCTATCGTCGTCTCAGCGCGCCGCAGCCGGTCGAGCCGAAGATTATGATCGTCGTGGCGCTGGTCGCCATTGCCCTCAACCTCTTCATTGCGCGCAAGCTCCATGGGACTGAGGGCAATCTCAACACGCGCGCGGCGCTGCTGCACATTCTCGGCGATGTTGGCGCCTCGGTAGGCGTGATCGTTGGCGCAGTCGTGATCATCTTTACCGGCGCAACCTGGGTGGACCCGCTGATCAGTGTGCTGATCGCAGCGCTGATCGCATATGGCGCCGTGCGGGTAGTCCGCGAGGCGGTGAGCATTCTGCTGGAATCGGCGCCACATGGCATCTCGGTGCCTGATCTCGCCAATGACATGCGCAAAGTGGGTGGCGTGCATGGCGTGCATGATCTGCATGTCTGGACCATCACCAGCGGCATGCTGGCGCTTTCATGTCACGCGATCATCGCTGACATCCCACCCAGCGAGAGTGCGCGCATCCTCGATAAACTGACGAATATGTTGCAGCGCAAGTATGCCATCACTCATGCTACCATTCAGTTCGAGAGCCAGGATCACGCGGCGCATACCGGCTTTTGCGCCTGCCAGCCCGACGCCCGCAAAGGCATCTATTGCGCCGCGCTCGATAGCTGTGGCGATCAGCGCCCGCATGATGCGCATCGCAGCCCCACTCGCCATACGCACGCGCGCAACGGCGCCGGGCTGGCCTAGCCTCCACAACAGCTCCCACAGCCTCCTCTATCGGATGGCGCCGCCACCAGCCACTCGCCAGCCATCCGTATGCAGGCTTCATCCACACCCTCATCCACACCCTCAGGCTCAACGGGAACATATCCGGGAACATATCGTCGTCCACTGACGTTGTACACTCTGTCTGGCGCTTTGCCACGGCGCTACTGAAGGAGATACGTATGTCACAGGTAACCGGCGACCGATCCACTGACGCTATCCAGCGCGCCCACTTCCGTTCACGCCGCCAAACAACACTGCTGCTTCCTGCGCTGCTGCTGGTTGTCTTTGCATTGCTGCTGGCGGGTTGCAGCGGCGACCCAGGCGGTATGCAGGGGTCGGGCGCGAGTGGCGCCCCTACACTGCACTGCGCGACACGACAGACGGCAGGCCAGATTGATGTGATCGAAGTGACGTTGACCTGCGCGGTGAGCGGGGCCGCCAGCGCCGAGACTTCCTTCACCCTTAGCTATACCGCCACCAACGCCAACGGGCAGAAACGCAGCTTCGACGCCACCTGCGATGGCCAGTTGCATAATGGCGAAGGAAATTGCACACGCACGTATGCGCTGGTCGTGCCATTCACTGCTACATCCAGCACGGTTGTGGGCAAACTGCTTCCCGATAACCGCACCCTCGGCCCCGTCACGCCCACGAAGTCGTGAGAAGCTAGGATGGCTCGCCTTCAGGATCGGTTTGCGCCGCCTCAGCGGGTTGCTCTACGGCGGCGACATCCGCGCCAGATGTGCGAACTTGTTCGCGCGCGCGCCAGCGGTCGGCGGCTTCATCCATCAGGGCGATCATGCGCTCCAGTTTGGTGATGACGCTGGTGATGTTGGCACGTTGACGTGTGTAGCCATCGGGGTGTAACTCGCGCACCCACGCCTGCAAGTCGTCGTCGGTCAGGTCATACCACTTCAGGTCCGCCTGCAAGCGCACATGCACCTTGTAGGCGGGATCGAAAACCTTGCGTGTGGAGGGCGCCGTCTCGGCGCCCGTGTCGCGTCCGTCACCCGATGACGCCTCCTGCTCTTCTTCGCCACGTTGCGCCCGCAGTTCCGCTGCCAGCGTCTCAAGGTCGCTCACCCGATAGAATGCCCCCTTGCCCACACCGGGGTATGACCGCAGCCGCTTCTCCTGCACAAACGCCAGCAGCGTCTCGCGGTCCACATCGAGCCGCCGCACGGCCTCGCCTTCATCCACAAACGAAAACTTGCTCGGCCTGTTCATCATGTTGATCGTGCTATCCTTCCTGGGCATGCTGGAGATGGCGCCTGGGGGCCGTTGGCCGCGAAGCCTGCCTGCGCGGGCTGGAGATATTTTTCAATGGGTCAGTCACTCACCTGCTGGTTCCTGTGGAGGCTCACTCTCAGGCGCCTGATCCTGCTCGCCGATATGCTCGTAGAAGCGCAGCAGCGTATTGCCATAGCGGCGTTCATCATAGAGCCGCAGGTTGCGCAGCGCCAGCGTGGCCAGTTCGCCGCGTTCTTTGGGGTCGATCTGCGCGATCACCAGTGAGCCTGGGATGGTGACGGGCGCGGTGTCGAGCTGTGTGAAGGCGCGCGCGGCCATTCCCTGATATTGTGGCGGCGCGACGTAGACAATGTCAAATGTGGCGCCGTGGCGATGGGCATACGCCAGGTAGGTGAAGGCGTCGGAGCGTGTCACGGTCGCATGGTCAGCCAGCCGCGTGAGCGCCAGATTTTCACGCACCAGCGCCGCGATCTCCTGACTGAGTTCGATGAAGGTGGCGGCTTTGGCGCCCCGACTCAACGCCTCGATGCCAATGGCGCCCGTCCCCGCAAACAGATCGAGGAATGTCGCGTCCATCACATCGCCCGCCAGCGTATCGAAGAGCGCCGTCTTGACCCGATCAAGAATCGGGCGCGTGCCGCTATCGGGCGGCGGCGTCTTGAGTTGGCGTCCCTTCGCCGAGCCAGCCACCACGCGCATCAGCGATCCTCCTGCGCGTCCTGCTCACCTCGCGTCGTTGCCGGGCGTCGCTGACTGTCTGGGCGCGTTGCGCCAGTGCGTGGCGTCGCCGCTGTGCGCGAAGATGGACGCGCTGCTGCTGGGGGTTGGGCTGGCGCCGCAGAAGTTGGCGTTGTTGCTGCTCCCTGCCCACCCGGCGCCGTGCGCGCGGTTTGCGCCTCACGTTCGCGTTCAGCGCGCAAGACTGTCAGCACCTGCGGAACCTCGTCACCAAAGTTGTCTTCTTTGCCCCACCGGATCAGCGCGTCGAGTTGGTCAGCGCCCAAGCGGTCAGACGAGATGCGCCAGACGAGGCGTATCAAGTTGGTGGCGTCAAGATCGCCGATCTGCGTGATAACGATGTTGCGATAGGCCAGACGCTGCTGTGCAGTGGAGGCGCCACCACCGCGCACGCCGCGCAACTGGCCGATAATCTGCATCGTGCGCGACCGTTCGGATGGGTTGGCCCCGGCTGACGCTGGCGCATCAGTGGCGCCAGGCGTGGGAGATGCGAGTGGTTGGCTGGCCTGCGGTGTGCGGACACTGGCGCTTCGTCCGGAGCCAGGGCGCACTGCGGGCACTGGCGGCACGGCGGGCGGTAGATGATCGGGTATATACTGCTGTTCGTCGTCCAGGTCGTCCAGATCGGCCAATTCATCTGGAATACCGGGATCGTTCGGGTCGGCCAGGTCATCGGGTTCATCGAAATCATCCACGAGACCACTAGTGAGGCCGCCTGGTGGCGACGCATATACCGATTGTGCAGCGGACGTGCTGGCCGCTGGGTGGGCAGGCGGGTGGGTCGGCGCCGCGCCATTGACATCCGCCAGTAGCGCATCGAGTTCATCCAGCTCATCCGGCGCCCCCAGGGCTCCCCGGCCAGCCGCTACGGGACCGATACCGCCGTTGAGCGTACCGGCGCTGCCTTCTTCAAACAGGTCGTCAGGCAGGTCGTCGAGCGATGTATCTTCGAGGGTGAAGGTCAACTCGGGCTCATCGTCGGGCAGATCGTCCTCCTCATCGAAGCCATAGCGCGTGGGGGCCGAAGCGACAGTTGGCGCAGGTGGCATGTGACGTTGCGGCGCGTGCGCGGATGATGCGCCAGGCGCTGGCGTGCGCGGCGCGCCAGCCGGAGTCGAATGTGCAGATGAGGGCGGCGTAGATGCGTCCTCGGCCCGCACGATCTGGCGTCGCAACGCTTCCAGCGCCTCACGCAGATTCAGCCCGTTGAGCGAGCGCACGTTGAGCCGCTCCATCACCTGCTTCGGAGTCAGCCCCAGATTCGCCGTCTCAGCCAGAAACTCTGGACGGGATAGATCGGTAGTGGGCGCTGGGGCCGCTGGAACTGCTGTTGCTGCGGGTGGGGCAGGTGGGCGCGCTGATTGCGCGGCTGGCGTGCGCGGCGCGGACCGATTGGGCGCAACAGGCGCCTGTTCAGCGTCAGATATAGCTGCTCGCTCTGGCGCAGATGTGAAAGTTGGGCGTGCTGGCGCAGAGGGTGACGTTGGTCGTGGCGTCGCGATGGCAGGCGCTGGTGTCGTTCGTTCAGTGCTTTCAGGCATGCTGGGCGGCGCACTGGGGGTAGCAGGAGCAATGGCGGCGGAATCAGTGGGAGCCATAGGCGTGGTGAGTATCTCAGCGACGCGGGTGTTCAGGCGTTGCGTCAGGCGGCGCATAGCAGCCTCGGCTTCGTCGAGCAGCGTCTCTATCTCGGCGGCGCTGGCCCCCGGACGCAAGGGCAGTGCGATTTCCAGCGTGCGCGTCTGTCCATCCACCGTGAAGGTAATGGATTGCCGCAGCCAGATACCCTGACGATCTGCGCGATCTTGCCCACTCATCGGGAAACCCATGCCCACCGTTTCGTCTGTTTCACCCATCGCTCTCGCCATCCTCACCGCAGCGCCACATCTGACGCATATGCCCTGCGCTCATTATACGTTATTGAGAAAGCGTAATCCCGCGTCTGCGCTCTTTCCACAGGACGAACGGAGCCAGGTGGACAGTCACGCGCTGGCGCAAACGGCTGGCGCTATCCCATCCCAGCCCATCTTACCCTATGCGATAGCCGCTGCATGCTGTATATGGACGTATATGCGGCAAAGCCTCAAGCAGCAGGAACGACGGCGATGCGAGTACATTCAACTCCCTGCCAGAAGCCGGAGGTACGTGCCGGGACCGGAAAACCCATCTCAGCCAGGCGTTGTTCGACGCGCAGGGGCGGCGCATCAGGGCCGCGAGCGCGATACTCTGCGACGAGCAGCGAGCCGGTGGGCGTAAGGAAGTCCGTCAGCAGCCGTCGCACATAGGCTTGCTGCAACTCGTCGGGAACATAGACCAGTTCGGTCCGCACATAGTCGAAGCGACGCGGCGGCGGCCAGTCCCAGGCGTTGCCCACGAAGCAGTGGTCGGCGTACTGAGGCAGTCGTTGTCGCGCCAGCGCCAGCAGTCCCTCTGAGATGTCCAGCCCGTAGGGCTCGAGCGTCAGATCGCGTTCGCCCACCCAGCGCAGCAGGCACTCCAGCAGATAGCCGTTGGCGCAGCCCATGTCGAGCAACGTCCCGGACGTGGTGACGCATGCCGCAATCGGGCGCCGCATCGCCTCCCACCGCTCATAGGTACACGCGCTATGCAGCCCCACGCCTGACTGCTGCCACGGCTGGTCCGCGGCCAGATACGCCGTTTCGAGCAACGTCTTGTTGGCGGCGAACCACTGCCCATACTCCCCATCCTTCTCGGACATGGGATCACTTCTTTCTACTGGCCTGTTGACTCCTGCTGAGGGATCGGCGGCCTATGGTGTTTCCTCATCGGTCAGCAGCGGGCGCAGGTAGCGTTGTGGCGCATTGAGGAAGTCGCGCAGGAAACGCACATGTTCAGACTCATCATAGGTGATGGGAGCGACCTGCCCATCCTGGAAGTTGTAGATCGTCGCCTGGGGAATGGCCATCAGCAGCGGCGAGTGGGTGGCAATGATGAACTGCGCGCCATGTTCCACGACGCACTGCTGGATCAGTGCGACAAGCGAAAGTTGCCGCATCGGTGAGAGCGGCGCCTCCGGTTCATCGAGCAGATACAGGCCGTTGGGAACGAAACGGCTCTGAAAGAGCGCCAGAAAACTCTCGCCATGTGAAGCGGCGTCCAACCCGGCGCCATAGCGGCGGCGCATCTCGCCCAGTTCGCGGCCATATGGCATGAGCGCCTGGCTGCGTTGCACGCGCGTCAGTGTCGGGTCCGCCTGAATCCGCTGCGTCTCTGCCTCCATCTCCGCACGCAGTTGACTCATCCGCCGCGCATAGCCAAAGAAATCCTCGGTGCGCATGAAGAAGCCGCGCCGTGTCTTTATGTTCCAGATCAGATGTAACCTGTCGGCAAGTGGGCGCACATGGCCCAGGCTTGCATCCTCCTGCGCCTCCTCGCTGCCAACCGTGATCGAGCCGATAGCGCAAGCCAGCGCCTCCAGCAGTGTAGACTTGCCAGAGCCATTCTCGCCGACGAAGAGCGTTACCTCGGTTGGCAGGCGTAACACCTCGTCTCCAAGTGAGACAATGGCTGGAACGGTGAAGGGGAAGGCGCCCACCTGATCTGCCGACGGTCGCCCGATATGAATCTCGCGCAGATGTCGCATGTTCGTTGCCTTCCGCTGATTGGTGGATGTTAGCCGCGCAGCAGTTCGCGGGCAAGCTCGCCAACGAGATCGTAGCGTCCATAGGACGGCATCAGGTAGCAGCCCTGTATCAGTCCACGCGCGCGCGCCTGCGAGACGATCTCATAGGCCAGCTCGATGCCTACCTCTCGGCCACGATCCCCCGCCTCGCGCAGATGGGCGCGCACCTCATCGGGGATGCTGATGCCCGGCACCTCGTTGTGCAGATATTCGGCATGCTTGTAGCTATGCAGCGGCACCATGCCCAATATGACAGGCACATCTACAGGACCGAAGGCAGCGTAGAATCGTTCGAGCGGCGCGAGTTCGTAGATCGGCTGCGTCATGATGTATTGCGCGCCTGCCGCCAGCTTGTGACGCAGGCGATGCAGTTCAAGCTCCGTCTCCGTCAGGTAGGGATGCTGGTGTTCCAGTCCATTGCTCATCTCTTCGGCGGTCGCATCGGTCAGCCCGGCGTCTTCAGCGATCCCGGCCAGCGCCAGCACGTCGCTCAGTTCGCGCAGTTTGCTGCGTTCCCGCTCGCCCGCTACATCAATCTGGCGGTCCTCCATGTTGAGGTTGAGCGCAGCGCCGCAGTAGAAGTGCGCCGGCATGCCCAGCGGCGCTCCCGCTGCATCGCGTCCCTCGTTCAGTCCACGCAGGATGCGCAGCAGGCCGACTGAATCCACATCCCAGACGCCGGTGAGGTTGGGATAGTTGCCCGCGCGCACCGGATCGCCCGTCAGCGCCAGCACGTTGTGGATGCCCAGCGCATGCGCGCCAAGCAGGTCGGATTGCAGCGCCATCAGGTTCCTGTCGCGAGTGGTGACATGCACGATAGCCTCGAGATCAAGCTGATCATGCAGCAGCCGCGCCAGCGCCAGGCAACTCATGCGCACTCGCGCCATCGGGCTATCGGCGATGTTGATGAACTGCACGCCCATCTCGCGCACAAACGCGGCGCCGTCCAGGATTTTCTGCGGATTCAGCCCTTTGGGCGGGTCAAGTTCCACACTGACGGCAAAACGCCCAGTCGCAAGTTCCTCCTGCCAGCGTGTGCGCGCCCCGGCATCGCCGCCCGCCTGTGCTGCCGCATCGCCGCCCGTGATGTCTGTGATATGGATCGTGTCAGTGGTCACTGGCCAGAGCGTGGCGCCGCCGAGCGGGGCGACCTCTGCCAGCGTCTCGGCCATCGCGGCGATATGCGCGGGCGTCGTGCCACAACAGCCGCCGATCAACCGGCAGCCTGCGTCGGCGAAGCGGCGCGCATAGTCGGCGAAGTAGCGCGGTGTAGAAACATACAAGAAGCGGTTTTCGATGCGCGCGGGCAGTCCGGCGTTGGGTTGCGCCGTGAGGAAGAGATCGTCTTTGAGCGAGACGCCCTGCGCCCGCAACGTCTCGGCCATCTCCTGTACGGCATCGAGGATGCCCGCCGGTCCCATACTGCAATTGACGCCGATGGCGTTGACGCGCAACCCCGCCAGCGCCCGCGCCACCTCGGCAGGCGTCTCGCCTGAGAGCGTCTGGCCATCCTCGCTGAAGGTGATCTGCGCAATCAACGGCAAACTGCCTGCCTCACGCGCCGCCAGCGCCGCCTCACGCAGTTCCGCCAGACTGGGGAACGTCTCCAGCAGAATCAGGTCAACGCCGCCCTCCATCAACGCCTCGATCTGTTCGCGGAAGATGCCGCGCAGCGTGGTCAGCCGCGTCTCCTCATCGGCGGATGCTGCGCCACGCTCGGCAATCGCGGTAGTTGTGATGGCGGGTGGGATCAGTTGGCCGGATGGACCGACGGCGCCCGCGACGAAAACGGTGCGCCCGGCGACCTCACGCGCCTCACGCGCCAGCTTCGCCGCCTGGATGTTGATGGCGCGCATCTGGTCGTCAAGACCATAGGCGCCCAGTTTGGCCCGGTTGGCGCCGAAGGTGTTGGTCTCGATCATCTGCGCGCCCGCCAGGATGTATTCGCGATGGATCGTTTGCACCAGTTCTGGATCGCTCAGGTTCACTTCGTCGAAGCAGCGGCGCGGCGAAAGACGCTCGGCGGCGCGGGCATAGAGCATGGTCCCCATCGCGCCGTCGCAGAGCAGCGGCCTCTGCCGCAAACGGTCAATCACGGGTTCACTCATCGCTCCCACGCCCTTTCTGTGTCAATCACGGATATGCACAAGCATTATAGTATAGGATGCGAGAGAAGGCGTGTCGAGGCGCCACCGCTCCAACGCTCCACCAACGCACTCCACAACTCTGCGGCGCCCAGCGGTATATATGGTGTATAAGGTGTATATGAGGTGGGGAAGTGATCGCCGTACATTGATCGCCGTACTGTGCGGGCGGATCTCACCCCGACCCCACCCTCCTGCAACGAGCATGAGAGCAGCAAGAAAGTGAAGACCTGGCCCATGCGACCGTTGCCATTGACCAGCCTGCTCTATGGTGCGATCTGGCTAATTGCCTTTTTGATCTGGTTCGTGTCTGAGACAGGCGGCATTGTCGTCGAGGCCATCACGACGTTGCACCGCCACTTGCAGCATGACGCGACGATGCCGGTCTCACGCGACAGGGGATCGGCAATTGTTTTTGCCGTTGCGCATGGCATAGGCATCTGGGGCGCCTGGGTGATGGCGCTGCTCCTGCCTGCTGCGACGATCCGCTGGCAGCGCCCGTTGCTCTTCACCATCGGGATCGCGCTGATGCTGGTGGGTGTGGCGCTGCGCTGGTATGCGATCCGCGCGCTGGGGCGCTACTTCACTCGGCATGTGGCGATCACACCGGGGCAGGAGGTGGTGACCACCGGCCCCTATCGCTATGTGCGTCATCCATC
>JBDTAI010000056.1:0-14376 GCA_039924685.1 Ktedonobacterales bacterium | reverse complement strand
TCTACATCACACTTTTTCCCACGGCGTCGCCCTGAGCGCGTGTTACACTGGATCAAACAGCAGCATGTCAAGCAGCACGTCAAGCAGCATGTCATGCTTTGCAGGCTCTTCGAGATCACGCATCAATTGCTGACCCGCACCCGAGAAAAACAGTTTGTATAGTTCGTATAGTTCGCATGGCATGTACCGTGCGTACAGTCCTTGCAACGTATTGTCAGGTGAGAGCATATTCTGAGGGAACGCCGCTAGCCAGGCGCCGTCCGTTGCGGCAAGGACAGGGAGAAGAACATGGTGGGTATGGCAGGGTTTGCAAAGCGTGTAAGTGGCTGGCGGCGACAACCTGAAGACATCGTTGACGGCGCTAGAGTCAAAAGCGCCAGTGTCAAAGGCAGCAGTGTCAAAAATGTGCAACAGCCAGCCGCTTCTGCCGCCTATCGTTCCCGTGTCCGGCCACTGCTGCCTGAGCAGGTGTTGCGCGTGCGTTTCTGGGGAGTGCGTGGTAGTTACCCGACCGTGTCAGCCGCCGGTTCAGCGATTGGGGGCAATACCACGTGCGTGGAGATTCGCTATGGACGGCGCGTGGTGGTGATTGACTGCGGCTCCGGCGCCATCCCGCTGGGCGAGGCGCTTACCCGCGAATGGCGCGATCTGCCACCCACCGAGCGCCACACGCTGACCGTGCTCTTCACACATGCCCACCATGACCATCTCTGCGGGCTGCCCTTCTTCGCGCCGATCTTCGCCGAAAACGCCGATCTCGCCTTCTTTGGCCCTGACCTCGCCGGACTGCGCTTCGAGGAGATCATCAGTGGCTACATGCGCCCGCCGTACTTTCCTGTGGACTTCCGCCAGCTTCCCTCGCGCCGCACGCTCACCAGCATCGGCGACGGCGCGCAGTTGATCTGGCCGAACGCAGGGCATGATCGACACTGCGGGCAAGACAACGCCGCACCAGTGGTTCTCGCTAGCGAACAGCGGGACAACACACCAACAGATGCGCCGACGGATGCGCTGGTGGTGGATGTGCTGCATACGCACCTGCACCCACAAAACGGCACGCTGATCTACCGTGTCAGCGCGGATGGGCATAGTTTCGTCTTTGCGACTGACGTGGAGATCGGCGCGCATGGCGCAGAGGCCGACCAGCGTTTCATCGCCTTCACGCAGGGAGCGGATGTGCTGGCGCACGATGCGCAATATAGCGAGCGCGACTACTTTGGAACATCGACTGGGCCTGACGGCGGCGATGGCAAGAGCGATGGCAAGCAGCATACGTCTGCCCATCGCGGCTTCGGGCATAGCACACCTGGCATGGCGGCGGAGGTGGCCCGCGCCGCCAATGTTGGCCAGCTTGTGCTCTTCCACCACAACCCGCTGTATGATGATTCCGCCCTGCTGGCGCTCGAAGCGGCTGCGCGCCAGCGGTTCCCCAACGTGACCACAGCGCGTGAGGGGCTGGAACTGCATGTTGGCGCCCCAGGCATGCTCGATGCCTTGCATGGACAATTCATGGATCAGCCGCCCCACAGACAGTAGACGCCGACGCCTCGCGCCGCGTATAATAGGCACGCATGCGCGCAGTGGGCGCCATGCGCCGTTTCAGCCGTGCGTCTGTCATGCTCCATCAGTCTTCGCTGCCACCCTTTGTGCGTGGCTAGAGCCTGTTGCGCTGACGGCACAGTTCCCGCGAGGAGGCAGTGCTATGGGTGGCAAAAATCCAACGCCAAAAGAGAAAAAGAAACCCAAGAAGGCCAAGACAGCAAAGGCGTGAGACCGCATATATGAATATCATTGCTGCGGCTGAAACGTTTGTTGCCTTCATCATCGCGGTGTGCGTCCACGAGGCGGCGCATGCCGCGATGGCGGCTGCGCTTGGCGACGGCACACCGATCAGGCAGGGGCGCTTCAGCCTCTCGCCGCGCCGCCAGATGGCGTTCATGGGTACGCTGGTCGCCATCATCCTCGCATTCAACATTCCACCCGCCGGGCTGGGCTGGGGCAGGCCGGTCGAACTGGATACCCGCCGTATGCGCGTGGGTCCCGATGCGGGCATCATCCTCGTCGCCATCGCCGGGCCAATCGTCAATCTTGTGTTGGGGATTGTGCTGGCGATTATTCCACGCTTTCTGCCGGGCTATGCGATGCTGGGCCGGGTGGCCGGACCTTGCGCCGGACCAGGGATTGTCCCACAGCATGGCGCCGTCCTGCAAACCTGCCTGAGCGCAGCGCAACCGATCTATCTGCTGCGCATCGAGCAGTTCATCTTTGCGCTGGCGGCCACCAACATTCTGCTGGCACTGGTCAATATTCTTCCGCTCTATCCGCTCGATGGCTACAGCGTGGTCTTCGCGCTGCTGCCCAACGCGCCCGCCATCCGCTGGCGCAAATGGCAGCCGAGCATGGAAATCATCCTGCTGATCATCTTCTTCCTCATCCCGGCGATCTTTCACCTCATCGGGCTTACATTTCTCGATCCAGCCTACTGGTTCGCCAGTCTCGCCGACAGTGTTGCAGCAATCTTCGCCGGAGCGCCCTATGTCCCTGTGTATCTTCTGCTCTAAGCCGCGCGGGTGTTGCGCCCAATGCTGACTACTCCGCCAGATGACCACGCCGCCATGCAGCCAGGGCAATCCACTCTGCAACGGGCGATGTATCGTGTCTTTCAGATGGAACGCTCACTGGCGCCGCGCCCGCTTGATGCGCAGGAGCAAGCAATCCTCGCCGATGTGTTGCCACCGGGCGGGCAGGCGCTCTTCGCCACGATGACACGCAACGACCAGCGCCATAGCCTCACGGTATATCGCGCATTGCTGGCGCGTGGCTGTGAGGATCGCGACCTGTTGGCGGCGGCGCTGCTGCATGATAGCGGCAAGGGCGCTGGGCGGGTTCCGCTGTGGGTTCGTCCGCTGGTGGTACTGCTGCGCGCCTTTGCGCCAGGAGTGTTGCACTGGCTGGCGCGGCCCGCGCCCACCTGGTTTCGTCGTCCGTTCTACAACGCCTGGCGCCATGCCGAGATCGGCGCCGAGCTTGCCGCCGCCGCTGGTCTGCCGGAGCGCGTGGTGCTGCTGATCCGCACGCATCACGTCCCCAACGGCCCCGCCGCCGAGCTACACGCCGTTGACGACGCCGTGTGATGGTGTTATGTGACAGGGAATGGCGCATGGAGCGTGGCAAAGGGCGGCAGGCGTCCACTGGATATCCATCAGGCGCCCCTACACATGTGGCGCGTGGTGGTCAAGCTCGTCTACATTCTTATCATCATCGCACTCATCGCACTGGCAGGTCGCGAGATCGGCGACGGACGCCAGCTCTTCAACGGTGATGCGGCGCTTGAGCTTGCGCTGGATGTCGCGCAGGGCGCTACGCTTGCGGTACACAGTGATGACGCGCCAGTCCTCATCCAGCAGTACAACAGTTCCTACCAGATGCGCCGCCCACTCGTTGCGGCGGTCGGCGGGTGGGATGTCGCGCCAGCCCAGCACGCAGAACATCACACCAGTGCGCTGAATCAACCGGCCATAGGTAAGGGCATATTCGATGACGGTGGGCGTGATGCCGCGCTGCATGGAACGGTGAGCGCCATGCCGCGAGAAGCGCAGCGACGAGTGGAAGCTGGAAGCCGCGACTTGAACACTAGAAGACATCAGAGGCGACATATTCTCACGCCTTTCATCAGGAAGCAGGCAAATAAACAGGATTGGGTGAGTGAGGCAGAGCCGGATAGAGGTATGCGTACCGGCGCCTGCTCTCGGCCCTGAAAGGCTGGAGCATGCACGAGGGCCAGCGAAGGAGCATCCACTGTAGCTTATGCCAGGCCCACATTCACCTACTGATGATATACCGTGGTGACGCGCCAAAACGGAAAAAGCTGCGCTCCAAGCCGATATGTCTGGTATTTTCAAGTGTGCGCTATGCCGGTTATCGCTGGGTTGGTGGGGGTGAACCCGGCGGCATGCCCGCTGTATCCGGGGTTGGTTCGAGGGTGGCGGGACGCAAGCTGGCGCGCAACGTACGACGCGGCGCAGCGGGCATCGGTCCGGCGGTATGTTGTGTATGCTGCGGCGATTGTGGGGCCAGGTCGGGCGCCTGAAAGCCATCGGGTCCGCGATAGGCGCCCTGATGGCTCTGGCGCTCTTGGCCCAGTTTGCCAGAGACCTCACCACGCTGCGTTGTTGGGGGGATGGACGGTGGACCGGCTGCGGCGGGAGCGGCGACCGTGGCGAGCGACGAGATCGAGATTGTGGCTTGCAATTCACGCAGGGCAAGACAGAGATCGCCCGCTGTCGCGTAGCGTTGGTCGAGGTCACGCGCCATCGCGCGGGCAATGATCAGTTCGAGTTCGCGCGGCACACTCGGCTCGATCAGGCTGAGAGGCACGGTGGTAGCATAGAGGATCGCGTCGCTCATCTCGGTGAGCGTCTGGCCGCGATAGGGACGCTGGCCAGTGAGCAGTTCATACATGGTGACGCCGAGCGCATAGACATCGGCGCGACCATCCAGCTTGCGGCCAAGCAGTTGCTCCGGCGAGACGTAGTAGAGGCTGCCGACAACAGTGCCTGCGCGGGTGATCGTGTCAAGTCCCTCGATGCGCGCCAGCCCGAAGTCAAGCACCTTCACGCGCCGCCAGCGGTCCACCAGCAGGTTGTCGGGCTTGATGTCGCGGTGAACGAGCCGCCCTTCGATATGCGCGTAGGCCAGCGCATCGGCGGCCTGTGCGGCGATCTCGATCACCTCACCATAGGGGATGCGTTTGCGCTCTTTGAGCTGCTGGCCCGCCGTCGTGCCTGGGAAATATTCCATCACGAAATAGATGCGCTCACCCTCGCGCCCAGACTCATAGACCCGCACGATGTTGGGATGGCGCAGTTTGGCGACGACATGCGCTTCGCGGGTGAAGCGCGTGATGAACGAGACATCGCTGACGAGACTGTCAAGCAATATCTTGACGGCGTAGGGCTTGCCCTGGGCAATGTGCATGGCGCGGTAGACGGCGCCCATCGAGCCATGGCCAAGTTCCGCTTCGAGGCGATATGCGCCAAGTTGCTGACCGATCAGCGAATGCACGCCTGCCCTCTCTCTCAGCCCGAACCCTGCGACCGTCGGGGATTAGCAACATTGCCGGGATATTGCCCGTATTGCCCGAATAGTGTGTGGCAGAGACGCCTCACTGTCTGCAACGGACGATGGTGAGGGCGGTCACAGCGATAGCCCTTAGCTATCTTGCGTTTGCCTGCCGTTCGCTTCATCCTGGCGCAATCGTTCGATAATCCCGGCGTCAATTTTGGCGCTTTGCTGCTCGGTGGGGAAGGCGCGACTGCGAACCTCGCTGATATACCTCTCCGCCGCCTGCTGCACGACAGCGCCAAGCTCGGCGTAGCGTTTGGTGTGGCGCGGGGTGAAGTCGGGGAAGAAGCCCATCACATCGTAGAAGACCTGCACCTCACCATCGCAGTGCGGCCCAGCGCCGATGCCGATGGTTGGCACGCTCACCCGCTCGGTGATCAGCCGTGACAGTTCGGCGGGAACCAGCTCGAGCACGATAGCAAAGACGCCCGCCGCGTCGAGCGCCTCCACATCCGCCAGCAGCGCCCGCGCCGCCGCCTCCGTCTTGCCCTGCACCTTGAAGCCGCCGGTGGCGTTCACTGATTGTGGCGTCAGGCCAACATGCCCCATCACCGGCACGCCCGCCTCCGTCAGCTTGCGCGCGGTCTCCGCCACACGCACGCCGCCTTCCAGCTTCACCGCCTGTGGCGCCGCCTCTTTCATGATGCGAATGACATTGCGCATGGTATCTTCGGGGCTGACCTGAAAGGAGCCGAACGGCAGGTCCGCGATGACGAGCGCCCGCTTGGAGCCGCGCACTACCGCCTGCGTGTGGCGAATGATGTCCTCGATGGTGACGGGCAGCGTCGAGTCATTGCCCAGCACCACCATCCCCATCGTATCGCCTACCAGCAACAGCGGGATGCCCGCAGCGTCGAGAACCTGCGCAGTCGGGTAGTCATAGGCGGTCAGCATGGGGATGCGTTCCCCACGAGTCTTCATCTGGCGAATCTGGTCGGGTGTCACACGGCTCATGTTGATAGCCTCCTCGTCGCTGGTCGCCTCGTCACATGTCTCTCTGCTGCATGCCGGTCGCCAAACGTGATCCCTGGCCGCATCAGCAAAGGTCAACGGCATAGCTTACTGACGACGCTCACTGTCTGGCATCTCATTGTACTGTACGAGATGCGCCCGGCGCTAGAGCATATCCAGCCTACAAACATAACATGTGTTGGCCAGACACGGTGATACAACACATACAACACGCGGTACAATAGATCATTAGATCATTGACTTCGCTCATCTTTTGCCCAGCTTCCTTCTGAAAGGCGCATGCGCTATGTTTCGCTTCCTCACCGCTGGTGAATCGCACGGCCCCTGCCTGACGATGATCATAGAGGGCATTCCGGCTGGCATGCCGTTTGACGCTGAGGAGATCAACACCGAGTTGCGGCGGCGGCAGGGCGGCTATGGGCGTGGCGGACGCATGAAGATCGAGCGCGATTCGGCGGAGATTCTTTCAGGTGTGCGGCATGGGCATACGATGGGCGGACCGGTCACGCTGCGCATCGAGAACCGCGACTGGGCCAACTGGCAGGAGCGTATGAGCGCCGCGCCACTGCCAGCCGAGGCGATGGCCAACATCGAGCCGGTCACGCGGGTGCGCCCTGGCCATGCCGACCTGACGGGTGCGTTGAAGTATGGGCTGGATGATGTGCGCGAGGCCATTGAGCGGGCAAGCTCACGCGAGACAGCGGCGCGCGTGGCGGTTGGCGCGGTCTGCCGCCAGTTGCTCGCGCAGTTCGGTGTCGCGCTGCATAGCCATGTACACTCCATCGTCGAGGTCGGCTATGCGCCCGCTGCGACGCCTGATGTCAGCGATCCCGCTGTAGCCGACGCCGCCTTCTGGGCGCGTGTGGAGGCGTCGGAGGTGCGTTGCGCCGACGCCGACCTCACCGTGCGTATGATTGCGCGCATCCTGGCGGCCAAGCGTGAGGGCGATACCTGCGGCGGCGTCTTCGAGGTGATGGCGACCGGTGTACCACTTGGCCTGGGCAGCTACAGTCAGTGGGATCGCCGTCTCAGCGGACGCATCGCGCAGGCATTGATGAGCATTCCCTCGGCGAAGGGCGTGGAGATCGGCGGCGGCTTTGCGCTGGCAGGTCGCACCGGCTCACACGTTCATGATGTCGTGCGCTATGGCGACGCTCAGGGCGGTTCCTCTGCCGCTAGGCCTGATGCGTCCAGTGAACAGCAACTGCAGGGACGCGGTTGGTATCACCTGACGAACAATGCGGGCGGCATCGAAGGCGGCATCAGTAACGGCGAACCACTTGTGGCGCGGGTAGCCGTCAAGCCGATCCCCTCGCTGGCGCATCCACTGCCCGCCGCCGACGCGCGCACCGGCGAGAATGTGGACGTGACGCGCTACGAGCGCAGCGATGTGTGTGTGGTCCCCGCCGCTGGAGTGGTGGGAGAAGCGATGCTCGCCATTGCCCTCACCGACGCCTGGCTCGAAAAGTTTGGCGGCGACAGTCTGCTTGAGGTGCGCCGCAACTACGACGGTTATCTGTCCTCGCTCGCCCGCTAACACCCTCCCCTCGGCAGACCTTGCGCACCCTGTCTTGCAGCCAGCATTATGTCAAATACAGGCGCATTCTTGCAATCTTGTGTAAAAACCGACGCCAAATTGGCCTAAATACTACGGAAAACCGTGGGGCGCTTTTCGCAAACACTGGCTATACTTATCTGTGTGATGGAGATGCGGCGCCTGAGTTCGATGTCTAATCAACCCATACGTCGCCGGACAAGGATGCTTTTGGGGGCGGCTCCTGTACGCACGGATGCGTCAGGGTCGCCCCCCTCCCTATGCTCGCGTGTATATACGTTCATCATCGCTTCCCTGGCGTCGGCGCTGTTCGCGTTGCAGCGCCAGAGAGACGCATACTACGATGTGCAGTGAGCCTTCAACGCTGGCGACGACACGTAGCGCGTTCGTGTCGCCATGTACAAGCTGTTTCGAGCGAGTGTTAGAGAGTCGTATGACCTACGCCGATTTCCTGCTAATTTTTCTGGCGGCGCCGCTGGCGTTGCTGATCCTGCTGCTGCGCCGTCGCCTGCTCGACCGGCGCTTCCTGACGTTAGCGAGCGGGTTGGCGCTTGTCGCGCTGCTCTATATGGTGCCGTGGGACCATACCGCCGCCGTGTGGGGACTCTGGACGTGGTCACATGGGCAAACGTGGGGCGTCCGCTGGTGGGCAGTGCCGCCCGAAGAGTATCTTTTCTGCGTGCTTGAGGCGTTGCTGGCGGTGACACTGATCTACGCGCTCTTCGTCTGGCTGGGACGCATTACGCCGCCGCCCGTGCATCAGCGCGCTGTGGATGACCTGGATGACGCGCAGGAGGGCGACCGATGAGCCACTGGCCGTATCTGCCCTTTCTGGTGCTCTGGGCGCTGCCGGTACTGGCGGTGCAGTGGATCTTCGGCGGGCGCTATCTCTGGCGTGAGCGCCGTATCTGGCCCTGGGTGGCGCTGGGCCTCTGCGTCTGGTTCACACTGGCTGACGCCATCGCCATCAATGCGGGCATCTGGAGCTTTGACCGTGCCGCGCTCGTCGGCCTGTATCTCGGGCCGGTCCCACTCGAAGAAGTGCTGTTCTATCTGCTGACGGCGCTGATGGTGACACAGGGCTTCGTCACGCTCTGGTTCGGCTATCAGGATCGTGTTGCGTATCGCCGCCGTTTTGCCGCGCGGCTTTCCCGCTTGCGCACATGGCGGCCAGGGCGCGCACCAGATGTCGCCGACCCTGCCCACACGATGAAAAATCCTGGTTGACGCCAGACGCTGATAGTATTCTTCCGCGGCGGGTGAAGCGATCATGCAGTTACCCGTGGATCGGACACGCGACCCGCAGCGCCAGCCGAGTCCCATCAACCTGCAACGCTATAACGCTATGTCGGTGTACCCGCATATGCGGGTATCGCAACCTTCATGGGAACGCCCATCTGCCTGAATCAGGCTGATCTGCGGGCGGGTGCGGTAGACGCGGCGATCCTCGGAGCGCCGGTGGATATGGGTCGGGCGCGCGTGGGGCAGCCTACGGTCCGCGCTATATCCGCGCCGATGAGCGTGGCAGCGAGAACATGCCGACGATGCTGGTCAATGCCGATAGGCGCATCCGCCCTTTTGAGGTATTACGAGTGGTGGACTACGGCGACGCCGCCGTTGGTCCCTTCAGGATCAAGCGTTCGATGGAGCCGATACGGGGACTGGTGCGCAAGAGCGCGGAGACGGGCGCCGTGCTGGTGGCGCTCGGCGGCGGCCATTCCATCCTGTGGCGTCGGGGCTGGTTCCGTTCCCCCAGCACTAACGGCTGGGCAGGCGCTCAGTTGCGTCTGCAAGAAGTCACACCGGCGCTTTTCCGCCGCTGCTGTAGGAGTGATGTTGGCCGACAAAAAGCCGATCAGCACTATCGCTGATCGGCTCTCAACTGCGTCTGCGAAGTAGCGATGTAGCAGGCGATAGCACTCCTGTTGACACTTCCCTCCGTCTCCAGGATGAACCCAGGGCGAAGAGGAATGGCCCCGATCTTCTGTATCCCTACTGCATCCCTATATGATCAGGAGCCTTGTTGCACTTCGATGATCTCGTCCGCGACCAGCCCATGTGCGCGGCGATGGACCTCTGCGGCTGCTTCTGCGTTTGGCGCGTCTACGAGGCAGAAGACTTTGCCACTGCCTTCATCGTACCAATATTGCAGATACCGTACCCCGAGTTCGTCCTGTGTCTGCACGTCGGCTTCGTGGGCGCCTTTGATGGCATCTGTAGTCAGGCCATCCACATGGTGGTGGATGTCCATGAATAGCGGCATTGCCCCTCCCCTTTCTGCCCGCAGTGCGAGCAACAGGCAGTGTACGTTGGCTCTTCGGCGGATGGTACGCATGTAACACATCCGTCAACCGCTATACTACGGTCAAGCGAAGGTAAACGCAAGGGCCATAACACCTACCCCACGCGCATAGTGTGAACAGGATCACATCGCCTACCACCTCCGCTTCGCCACGCGGCTACGTCGCGCGGCCGCCTGCTGGAGCCCAGACGGGAGAACGTCTGACCATTCGGCGCACATTGCCAACTCCGTCCCGCTGCCTGCAGGCTAGCTCCGCTGCAACAGGTCAACGACACGTCCCAGGCGTTCAGGTGTGTCACGCTGTTGCGGCTCGACCGCCAGAATGAGGTGCTGCACGCCGACATCAATGAACCCACGCAGTGCAGTCGCAACGGCCTCTGGCGTCCCGCTGATGGACTCTGCATGGTCCTCGATAGCTGGTTCTCCAGGCAAACTGATGCGCGCCACCACACCGCAGGTGAGTTCGAGCGTCGCGGGGTCGCGCCCTTCCTCACGACAGATCGCCTGCATCTCGGCCCAGCGCTCGGCAACGACCTCCGGCTTGGTGTGCCAGGCGGTGTTCCAAGCAGCAGTGTAACGCGCCACAAGCCGCAACATTTTGGGGCGTCGGCCCGCGATCAGCACACGCGGGCCATGTGGCGAGGGTCCACGCGGACGCAGGACCGCGTTCTCAGCAGTAGCATACTGACCGTGAAAGTCAACATGACCGTCGCGCAGCAGTGGCACGATCACCTGCACGGCCTCCTCGAAGCGACTGGCCAGGTGGTCGAAGGGATAGCCGAAGGCGTCATATTCTGGCTTGTGCCAACCGGCGCCAATGCCCAACACAAAGCGTCCGTCACTCACCTCGTCGAGACTATCCGCCATCTTGGCGAGCAGCGCTGGATTGCGAAACGACGTGGGGGCGACCAATGTCCCAAGCGTGATCCGTGATGTCGTCGCAGCAAGTGCGGAAAGGAACGTCAATGCTTCCCACATACCGCGTTCCTCAACTGGATTCGCACTGGGGCGATAGAGGACGTGGTCGGCCACCCAGAAAGAGTCGAGTCCAAGCCGCTCAACCTCCTGCGCCATCGTCTGAATCTCGCGGTAGCGTGGGGTGCGACCTTCATGCTCATCGTCTTGCGTGCTGCAGATCCAGCCAATCTTGGGCTGTGTCGGCGTCCCAACGTCCTCACGCATGGTAGTCTCTTCGCCTTTCATAGTGTTTGGAACGCCATCTGGCCCACACGGCTCGACAGCGTTTCTTTGATGCCTCAAGCGATCTGAATATCAGTCCGGTGGGTTGGTCCCGGGACTGATGGGGCTACGCTGGGCAAATTCGCGCGCCACGCTCTCCATCCGGGCGAAGGTCGCTCCTAGCCGCGTGAGTTCTTCGATCAGCCGCTCCAGCAGCAGCATGCGGTGTCCCCGCCCGATCACCTGCGGATGAAAGGTGTAGGTGATCACCCCCCACTCCAGCGTGCGAGCAAGGTAGCGAAAGTCGTCCAGCCAATTGGCCAGCACGTCGTCGGCGCGACGCAGACCCGGTTGCAAGTGCGTCGCCGTCCAGAGGTACTCGAAGTGAGGGAAGTCGTCCAGCGACCAACTCACGGGCAGCTCGATCAAGCGTGTCGGTTCGCCGAACTGCGCTGGCTGATCGAGGCGTATCACGTCCCCATGTCGCGCTCGATAGGGTGTGTAATCCTGCGCCATCATGCTGCTATCATAGAGGAAGTCATGCGCCAGCAGCAAATCAACGGTATGAGGGCTGAGGTCCCAGGCTGGCGAACGATAGCCAACCGCCGCAGCGCCAGTGAGCTGGCGAATCGCCTCATTGCCTCGTACCAACACCGCCTCCTCCGCCGCGCGCGAGAGGCCCACGGGCGCTTCGTGCGCATAGCCGTGGTGGCCGATCTCATGACCGGCGGCATGGATGCGCGCGCAGAGCGCTGGATACGTCTCGAGCGTGTGGCCGGGAATGAACCAGGTGGCGGGGATGGCATGCGCGGCGAGCAACGCCAGGATGCGCTCCGCGCCGACCACGCCAAACTCCCCTTGTGAGATCGGCGTCGGCGTGGTGATTCCGCGGGCAAGCCAGAGCGAGAGCGCATCGAAGTCGAAGGTCAGGCACACCAGGTGGCGTGGCATGGGCGCCCCTCCTCACAGCGGTTTTCGCAGGAGGTAGCGCCATGGGCGCCCGTCTAACTCCTGTTCACCTGCTGCCTTTATATACCAGATCCCAGAGGCATGACAAACAAGAAGCCGATCAGTGATACCCTGATCGGCTCTCTATAGTAGTGAGATGCGGCCTCACAACCCGTCATATGAAGAAGCTGATTGAGCGGCTGTAGCCAGATGCTCAACGTAGGCGCCGGTGATGGGACTCGAATCCGCAACCCACAAGGGAAGTACGCGAATAAAGAGGGTGCCGGTGGTGGGACTCGAACCCACAACCCAGTGAAGGGAGCGGTTTTTGAGACCGCCGCGTATACCATTCCGCCACACCGGCTGGCAGGCGCTACAATTCGTGATGAGTCAGAGCGCATCAGCATGCACAGTGTACGCTATATTTGCTGCTTCCCGCAAGGGCGCCGCGCTACATCGCCAATTATTGGGCGCCTAGTCGCCGACGTGGACCGCCGATGGCTCCGTCTGTTCGGCGCCAGTGGAGGTCGCGGCGACGGGCAACACAGCGGGGAAGCGTAGTTCCACGATGGTCCAGGTGTGTGGCGCATCCTGCTCAACCTCAGCAGGATTGGCGGCTTGCGATGCGCTCAGACGTGGATCAGTTGACCGATCAGGCTTGGGGTAGGAGCCGCTGGACCCACTCGCATCTATCTCGGTTCCGCCGATCTCTGGCGCACCATCAGCGCGGAACAGCTCCACCGTGCCGCGCAGGTCAGAGCGCATCAGGTTGCGTACCAGTTGCAGCCCCAGGCTATCCGCCGCCTGAAGCGAGAAGCCGGGCGGTGGCCCCTGCCCATCGTCGGCCACCCGCATCACAAGCTCGTCGCCCTCACGCGCGCCACTGATCGAGATCGTTCCCAGGGTGCGCTTCTCATCCTCGAAACCATGCTCGATGGCGTTAGAGACCAGTTCGTTGAGCAGAATCGCCAGCGTCGTCGCCTGTTCGGTCGGCACAAGGTAGGGCGCCTGCCCGATGCGAAAGTTCAGGCGCAGGTGCGGCGGCGCCATGTTGCTGCGCACGATGTCGGCGATCTTGCGCGCGATCTCATCTATGCGCGCCATACCCAGTTCGGTATTCGAGAGCAGATCATGCGTCGCGGCGATGCCCTGGATGCGGTCAACCGTCTCGCCAAGCACCTGTTCCACCTCCGGCAGACGCGCCCGCCGCCGCTGCATGTTGAGGATCGAGGCCACCTGTTGCAGATTGTTCTTGACGCGGTGGTGCATCTCACGCAGCAGCGTCTCTTTCGTGCGCAACCCTTCACGGGTCTGCTCGAAGAGGCGCGCATTCTCCATTGCGATTGCGGCGACGTTGGCAAAGGTCATCACCAACTGCAACTGGTGCATGTTGAGCATATGGCGCTGGCTGCTGAAGACACAAAGCGCGCCCAGCGGCCCATGCACCGTGACGAGCGGCGCGCACAGCACCGAATGCTGATCGCCAACGGCTTCAGGCGCATCGCGCAGGAAACAGCCGTCATCTGCGCGCATGCAGTCAACGCTCATGCTTGGCTCGCCGGTGCGTAGCACACGCCCTGCGCAACACTGCCCCACGCGGACCGCCGCCCGCGTCACCTCAGTGTTCTCGAAGCCATGCGTCGCCACGGCCCGCAATTGCTGGGTAGCTGCATCCAGCTCGAACAGCACCGAACGATCTGCGCCACTCAACAGCACCGCCTGCGCCACGATCTGCCGCAGCACGTTATCCAGCACCAGCGAGGAGGCCACCAGCGCCGAGACGCGATGCAGCGTGCTGAGTTCATGCACCTTACGCCGCAGTTCCTCGTCGTTCTGCTCAAAGAGACGGCCATTTTCGAGGCCCATCGCCAGTTGGCCCGCCACCACCTCCAGAAAGGCGACATCCTCATCGGTGAAGGAACGTGGCTCGCGGGTCTGCACACTGATCACGCCCTCCAGCTTCTCCACAGTGAAGAAGATGATCGGCACCGAGAGCAGGCCACGCATCTGCTCCGGGTAGGCGCCTGCCTCCTGATTGAAGCGGGTATCGGCGCTCACATCGCTCACCAGCAAGGGGCGGCCATGCTCCGCCACCCAGCCGGTGTAGCCCTGGCCAAGCGCGACCGTGTAGTGGCTGCTGTTATAGGGCAGCGGACCGCTCGTGGCGCGCAGTTGCAGTCCGCGTGTCACCTCATCGAAGAGGAAGATCACACAGAGGTCGGCGTTCATCTCGTCGGCGACAGCGCGGGCGGTAGTGATCAGCGTCTGATCAATATCAAGGGTGGAGTTGGCGGCG
>JBDTAI010000055.1:0-5206 GCA_039924685.1 Ktedonobacterales bacterium | reverse complement strand
TCTCGTAAACGGCAGGAAAGGATGGCTATCGTGACGAACCCAACTGACCAGGCACACTCAATGCCGATAGACCCCAAGATTTTTGGCGCCTATGACGTGCGTGGCATCTACCCGACCGACCTCACCGACGAGGCGGCCTACCGCATTGCCCGCGCCTTCGTGCAACACCTGGGCGCGCAACAGGTGGCCGTCGGACGTGATATGCGCGTCTCGTCGCCTGCGCTGGCCCAAGCGGTGATGCGTGGCGTGACCGATCAGGGCGCCGACGCGATTGACCTGGGTATGACGACCACCGATGAACTCTACTTCGCCGTCGGCAAGTTTGGCTATCCTGCCGGTGTGATGATCACCGCCTCGCACAACCCTGGCAAGTACAACGGCATCAAGATGTGCCGCGAGAACGCCATCGCCATCAGTTCCGAGAGTGGCGGCTTCACGATCCGCGATATCGCGCTCTCCGGCCAGTTCCAGCAGCCGACACGCAAGGGGCAGGTGATTCAGCGCGATGTGCTCGATGCCTATATCGAGCATGCGCTGTCGTTCATTGACCTGAGCAGGATCAAGCCATACAAGATCGCAGTGGACGCGGGCAACGGCATGGCGGGCCTGATGATTCCAAGTGTCTTCAAGCGGCTGCCCTGCACACTGGTCCCACTTTACTTCGAACTTGACGGCACCTTCCCCAACCATCCTGCCAGCCCCATCGAGCCTGAGAATACTGAGGTGTTGCGGCGCACGGTGCCAGAGCAGCACTGCGATATGGGCGTGGCCTTTGACGGCGACGCCGACCGCATGTTCCTGATTGATGAGCAGGGTAATCTGCTGGGTGGCGATATGGTGACGGCGCTGGTGGCCCAGAGCCTGCTGAAACGTAACCCCAGCGCGACCATTCTCTACAACCTGATCTGCTCCCGGTCCGTACCAGAAGTGATCGAACGCAATGGCGGACGTGCCGTGCGGACCCGTGTGGGCCACTCATTCATCAAGGCGCAGATGCGCCAGGAGAACGCGATCTTCGGCGGCGAGCATTCGGGGCATTTCTACTTCCGCGACAACTGGTACGCCGATTCTGGCCTGATCGCCTTCCTGATCGTGCTGGAACTGGTAAGCCAGAGTGGCAAACCCGTCTCGGAACTGGTCGCGGCGGTTGACATACGCTTCCGTAGCGGCGAGGTGAACAGCGAGGTATATGATCAATCGCAACGCATGGCGGAGATCGAGCACAAGTACGCCGAGCAGGGCGCGCAGATCGATCACCTCGACGGTATCACCATTGGCTTTCCGGCGTGGTGGGCAAATGTGCGCCCCTCCAACACGGAGCCATTACTGCGGCTGAACGTGGAGGGCGACACCCGCGAGGAGATGGAGCGCCGCCGCGACGAACTGCTGCATGTCATCCGCCAGCCACAGCGATGAGGGCAAGATGGATGGCAACGCGATAGCAATACGAACAGTAATTGACGTGACATAACGCGCTGGACGTGACAGAATAGGGCGTATACCAGCGTGGTATGCGGCAACTGGATGTTGGATGTCACAGCAAGCAATGAGGAGGCAGAGCCGTGGGTGTGCTCTCGCGTTTCACGAACTACATCAAGACGGTCATGAGTTCCTTCCTGGATCGATCCGAGGACCCTGGCCAGACCCTCGACTATTCCTACGAGAAGCAGCTTGAGCAACTGCAAAACCTGCGGCGCAGCATCGCCGATGTGGTGACGAACGAGAAGCGCCTCGAATTGCAGAAGGCGCAGCTTCAGACCCAGTCAGAAAAATGGGATGAGGGCGCGCGCAAGGCATTGGCCGCCAACAACGACGAGCTTGCCCGCGCCGCTCTCGAACGCAAGCAGGCGATCCAGTCGCAACTTTCAGGTTTCGACACGCAGATCGAGCAGTTGAAGGCCCAGCAGGATAAGTTCCTGGTGATGCAGCAACGCCTCACGGCGAGTGTGGAAGCTTTCCGTACCCAGAAAGAGATGGTGAAGGCGCAGTACGGCGCAGCCTCGGCGCAGGTGAAGATTCAGGAGGCGGCCTCGGGCCTCTCGGAGCAGATGGCAGATGTCAACCTAGCTGTGCAGCGCGCGCAGGATCGGGTGCTGACGATGCAGGCGCGCGCCAGTGCGCTCGACGAACTGACGTCTTCGGGAGCCTTGCCAGAGATCGGGCCGGGTGGGACAGTTGATCCGCTGGAGCGCCAGATTGCGCAGCTTTCCAATCAGTCCTCGGTAGATAGCGAGTTGGCGTCGCTCAAGGCGCAGATGCAGCTTCCCAGTGGGGGAAGCCAGCAGGCCCAACTTCCTCCTGCCTCCACATCCACCATCACGCAGGACGAGTAAGCGACAGCGGCCCGCGCATATGCCACGTCTCAACGCGGTCCTGTATAGTGGACACGGTGTTATACTCTGCGGCAAGATGGCGGACGTTGGTGAAATATACTAACCGCCACTGCCAGTGGCGTGTGTACGCCGATCTTTGCTACAGGCCAATCGTCATATGGCGCATCACTGGCGCAGTGTGTCGAGGAGGGATCAAGCCATGATTGTACGCATCCATGCGGACGCTCAGTATCAGTTGGACGATGGAGAAGAGGCGGAGTTCGAGCGGCTGGATCAGGAGATGGAGCGGGCCATCGAGCAGCATGACGGCGCCGCCTTCAGCACGGCGCTCAATCAACTGGTCGCCTATGTGCGCAAGCAGGGTGAGCCGCTGCCCGAAGGCGAGATGAAGCCATCCGATGTGATTGTCCCCTCTGAGGATATGACACTTGCCGAGGCGCACAGCATCGTCGGCCATGACCACGCCTGAAACCGAAGCCGAGGGGTCCTTGCCGTCGCATAGGAGCCTTCGCAAGCATCACTGTTCGGCCCCATCATGCAGCACATCCTGGCATGGTGGGGCATTGTCGTATCTGCTTGCGCCTCGTACTGCCCTGTTGACAACCGCGCGCAAACCGGCATAATAGAGCATCAAGTGCTTCTTCGTGTCCACATCTCCCTAGGCGATCCCTCGCTGTTGGTGAAAAGGCACGCTTAGGCGAATACGGCTTCAGCTACCACTATGGACCATGTCCCACCCTATGTGCCGACATCCTTCGTTTCATCCAGTGAAGCCACGATATGACACTACAGGCCGCCTGGGGAATAAGCGCACAGGACGTCCTGTGCGCGGACGCCTTTGGAGCATTGGCACGACCCATCGGTATCGTCAGTATGGTGGTTCTTGCCCGCTGCAATTCTGCCACATAGGTGGGTAGCGCCCAGAAAGGCGCACCTGACTGCCAGCCACTATCGCCCGGTTCTCTCACTCTTCATGCGCGCACGCGACCGGCCTCGCGATTTGTAGGGCTTGCCAGTCGCAAACGAGCAGCGCCAAAAGGAGGTATAGGTGAAGCAGATTGGTCGTAAGTCGTTGGCCCCACTGACAGGTGCGCGATTTCTGGCAGCACTATGGGTCGTGCTATATCACAGCACCAACGACTTTGGCTTCCAGATGTCCTCCCAGCAATCCGAGCCGATACTGCTCGCACTTGGGAATCTGATCGTCAGACAAGGATACCTCGCCGTTGATTTCTTCTTCCTGCTCTCAGGATTCATCCTTTCCTACAACTACATTACTCCTGATGGAAAGCTGCGCGGCGGCAAGCGCGCGTTCTGGGTAGCGCGCATTGCTCGCATCTATCCCGTCTATCTGCTGGGTATTGTCCTGGGCGCCGTCGAGTATCTCAGGGATGGCCATGCGCTGGCATCGGCGACAATAACGATTGCTTTACACTTGCTACTGGTGCAGTCATGGATCCCGGCCGCCCTTGCGTTCGACCTGAACCCACCGGCGTGGAGCCTCGCCGCTGAAGCGCTCTTCTATGCGCTATTCCCGTTGCTCCTCCCTCTATGCGCGCGCTTCGGCAGGCGATCACTTCCACTCGTAGCTGGCGCCGCATGGGGAATGTACGCCCTAACGCTCGCCAGCTTTGCTGTGCTGGGGCAGGGACTGGGTTTCACCTCCTCCTCCTGGCTGGGCGCAATTGTCTCATTTAACCCGCTCGTCAGATTGCCAGAATTCCTCGTCGGGCTGGCGCTCGGCCTCGCGTTCGTCAATTCTCGCAGAGTGGAGGCATCATCCAGGAGGTCCAGACATCTCATAGTTAGCTCTCATGATCTTGGAATTGCAGTCGCGCTTGGCGCGCTGGGAGCAGTATTTGTGCTTGTGCCGCCCATCACAGATCACATCCCGGTGGCGAACGTAATGGCAGTCTTCGCAATTCCGCTGTTCGTTCTACTCATTTATCTGCTTGCGTTCCAAACTGGGCTGTTTGCGTGGATTTTTTCTCTGCGGTTGGTGGCTTGGCTCGGTGAGATTAGCTACGGCATCTATATCTTGCATTGGCCGTTGTGGTACTTGTGGCATACCTACGTCACACACATGACACACATGCTGCCATTCAAGGCCAACAGCGTTTGGTCTCTGATCATCTACCTATTCCTGCTGGTTGTGACGGCGGGCCTCAGTTTCAAGTATCTTGAAGGGCCGACGAGACGAGCCATTCGTGCATGGTGGGCGAAGCCGAAGCGAGTGGAATCTGACCCATCTCTAGTGGAGACGGTGAAGCTGAAGCGAGTGGAGCACGCAATGCCTCAACCGGCGGAGTATGATCCAACTCTGGTGGAGACAGTGAAGCTCCAGGCTATTCCAAAACCGGCGGACCCTGACCCATCTCTAGTGGAGACGGTGAAGCTCCGCGCTATTCCGAACCGCTTCAGATAAAGTCACGTAAGTTCGGGATAAGCGCCATGCCTTCAGCAGGGAGCTGATGTGGATTATCACAGCCCATCATTCCCAAACCGGAGACATGGAAGATGTGGACTACTCGAACTCGGCTGCTCGATGGATGCGTTTTTGCGAGTGTTTGCGCCGCAATGGGAGCACGAACAAGTAGCCGCTGGCCACCAGCACCACAATCACCACAGTCGAGATGTCGAGATGATCGTGAGCAAAGGCCGTGTCGACTGGAGAGATGGGCGGAGGTTGTGAATCTTGCATACGAGCGTCGGCGCTCACTTCGCGCGATTCGACCAGATAATGCACTGGATTGCCGAAGCGCCGAATCAATTATGACGAAGCACGTTTGCGGGCGTCGGGTCAGTACCTGAAATGCGCCTTGACATCTGCGAGCAGAAGTTCAAAGTCGTCGCTCTGATGAGTATAGGTAACC
>JBDTAI010000054.1:0-5040 GCA_039924685.1 Ktedonobacterales bacterium | reverse complement strand
CGAAGACCCTGCATCAATTCTCGCAAACTCGCACTGGCAGGTGCGCTAGGGCAGAACGGTCCGCCAGTGCGCGCCACCGTCGGTCGTGCGCTCCACACCCAGCGGATATGAGAGCGCCACATACGCTGTCGTGGCGCTATCCTGGCTGATCGCCAGCACAGAGATCAGCCCCACCGCGGCAAGCACGGCAACCGACGACAGGCCAATGCGGCGCCGATCCCCACGTCCAGTGCGCGCAACCAGCGCCGATAGAAAATACCCCATATGCGACTTCACCAACTACTTCACTTCAATGGCTTCGGGCGTCGCTCTTCTGAGCAACAGCGCCACAGGACCTCGTACCGTGTGATTGCTGTTTTGCCGCGTTCAACCACGATTGTAGCATGATGAACATAGACCAAAGGCGCGTGAATTGTCTATGCGGAGCAGGGAAATACGCCGATCAGGATCGTTCCCCCTGCCTTCTGAGTATCAATCCCGATGGGAGGCCACTGGCGCAACAGTGTATGCTGTTGTTGGTATGGTGGACCTCACCATACGGGACTGAGGAACAACATCACCTACGAACGTTGGGAGATACCACACCACATGGCGACATCTGCTCGAAAACCGCATAGCGCGCGACTTATCCGACCGCTCGTGATTGCGCTTGCCACGCTGGCGCTCGGCATAGGGGCATTGCTGGTGGCGCCTGCGAGCATTGCCTCTGCGCATGCCAAATACAAAAGCTCCGATCCAGCGTCCGGCGCCATTCTCAAGAAGGCGCCCACCACGGTGACGGTCCACTTCGAGGAAAGCGTCAACCCGACCGGCAGCGAAGTGCTGATCTATGACGCCAATGGCAAGCCGGTAAGTGTTGCTGGCTCCAGCCAGGTAGATCGCGCCGACCTCACCACCATGACGGTCAACATGCACGGCGACACGTCCGAGATCTATCTCGTCGTCTGGCACACCGTCTCGGCGGATGATGGCGACGCTGACATCGGCTCCTTCACCTTCCTGGTAAATCCCAGCGCAAGCACGATCTCGGCGGTGAACGGCTCCAGCGGCGCATCCACAGCAAACACAACAGCCGCCAGCGCGGCGGGAACACCCGTCTGGGTGACGGCGCTGGTCGGCATCCTCTGTCTGCTGATCGGCGCCGTCGCGGCGTACTACTTCACGCGCTCGCGCATGGCGTCTGGCGTCGGCAATACAGGCGCTACCGGTTCAGGCACATCCGGCGCATAACGCAGAGCCGCCGACAGTGTAACCTGGCAGCGACTCACTTTATGAGGGAGGAGGCGATTCAGGTGTTCCTGGAAACTGAGCGATTGATGCTACGACGGTTCACGGCCAGTGATGAGGATCATCTGTTCGATCTCGACAGCGATCCCCAGGTCATGCGCTGGATTACTGGCGGCGCGTCCACACCCCGCGAGGTGATTCAGCGCGACATCCTGCCTGCATTTCTCCACTCCTACGACCGCATCGCCGGGTTCGGCGTCTGGGCGGCGATTGAGAGGGCCAGCGGCGACTTTGTGGGCTGGTTCAGCTTCCGGCCACCAGAAGGGTCTGGTTCTGAGAATGTCGCGTTCGGCTACCGGTTGCGTCGCGCCGTCTGGGGGCAGGGGTACGCCACCGAAGGCGTGCGCGCGCTGATCCACAACGGGTTCACCGACCTGGGCGTGCAGCGTGTCTTTGCCACCACCTATCAGGATAATCTCGCCTCTCGGCGCGTGATGGAAAAGGCGGGCCTGACACTGGCGCGGACATTCCGTATGACCCCTGCGGACCTGCTGGCTGCAGATACCTTCGACAGCGCATCTCAGGACCTCTGGGATGGGGATGATGTCGAGTATGCGCTGCTAAAGGCCGACTGGGAGCGGCAGAACAGGCAAGCCGACCAGCGCCCGCTGCTGGCGCCCGACAATACGGGCCACATACAATAAGTGATGAGATGAAGGGGTGGCGGTTCGATTCTCATGCGTTTCTCATACGTAGACGGCACGATCAACAACATCTTAACAGGCAGCGTGCAGGAACAAAGAGGTTAGAGCGGCATGACCCAGGACAAGCGTGAGCGGGTAATTGAGCGGCGGTTCCTGCCATTTCAGCGCAAGCGTGCCGTGCGAAGTCGTGTTACCCTGCTGCTTTCGGGTTTGCTTCTCGCCATGCTAGCGTTCGCCGGTTTCACCGCGCTGGCGCCTGCCGCCTCAGCCCACGGCCTGGGCAATCTGCACGCGACCACCCCCACACGCGCCCTGCATGCGCTGCCCACCCGCGAAGACCCAGCCGCCGACGCCATTCTCCAGGCGCCGCCAAGCCATGTGGCGATCTGGTTCAGCGAAAACCTCAATCCACTGACCTCGCGCATCGTGGTGGTGGATACGACCAACCACGAGGTAGACCTGCAAGATAGCCAGGTCAGCGCCAATAATGCCGAGTTGATGAGCGTCTCGCTGCCACTGCTGCGCGCCGGAACGTATGTCGTCGTCTGGCGCACACAGTCCGCCGATGACGGCCACATCGTCAGCGGCTCGTACATCTTCCGCATCGCGCGGCCCGATGGCAGCGTGCCTCCGGTTCCCGCTCTATTGCCCACCTCGCATATCATCGGCGGTGGGCAGGCACTGGCCACCGGCACACTGGACGGCCCCACGCTCGTGCAGACCATCATGACCTGGCTGGCGCTGGTCGGCATGGTCTTCTGGGTCGGTGGTCTTATCTGGGAAACCTGGGTGCTGCCTGTTCGCGGCCAACGCGATCCGGATCTCGCCGCAGCCGCCTGGGCGGCTGCGCGGCGCTTCGCCCGCCTGACGCCCTATGCGCTGGGGCTGGTCTTGGTGGCCGATGTCGGCATCATCCTCGCCGAAAGCGCCGAACTGGCAGGCGACTGGTCGGGCATGCTCTCGCCGTTGCTGTTGCGCGCCATCGTCTTTGGCAGCCAGTATGGCTTCTTCTGGTGGATGCGCCAGCTAGTGGCGCTGGTGGCGCTTGGCGCCACCCTGCTCACAGCCCGCCGCGCGCTGCCGCTCACCACGACGCGAACCAGCGCGTCAAAGCGCACATGGCAACGCGCCGCCGACTTCGGCGCCATCCCCGACTGGCGACGCGAGGTGTTGGCCACCCTCAAGGGCATCGGTCGCCTGCCGCGTCGGCTGGTCGAGGGCGCGCGATTGCGCAGCGGCGAAGAGATCATCCAACTCCTCCTGGGCGCCGCGCTGATCGTCGCATTTGTGCTGTCGGGCCATGCCGCTGCCGTGCCGCATTCGCAGTTCTGGTATGCCTTCGGCGTTGATCTGTTCCATGTGACAGCGACCACCACATGGCTGGGCGGTCTGCTCTACATCACCTGTACGCTGCTGCCCGCCTCGCGTCGTCTGGGTGAGCGCCGACGAGCGCGACTGCTGGCGCTGGGGCTGCCGATCTTTAGCGCGCTGGCGCTGCTGGCGGCGCTGCTGCTGGCTACCACCGGCTCGCTCAATACCGCCGTCCACCTGACCAGCATCACCCAGTTCCTCACCACCACCTATGGGCGCACGCTGGCCATCAAAATCGAGATCTTCCTGGTAATGGCGGCGATCAGCGCATGGCACGCCTTCTACCTGCGCCCACGACTGGCGCAAGCACTGGCGCATGAGCATGGAACCGTCCCCACCAGCGCATTCCCCGCCATGCCTGACGGCAATGGCGCGGGCGATGAGACAGGCAATGGCAGGGCGCATGAGCGCAATGCAGCCCTGTCGCGGGGCATGCGAACGATACGACATGCTGACGCCGCCGCGCCAGCGACAATTACCACCGCCGCCCGCGCCACCGCCGCCACCCTTGCGGAAGTCCCGACGGCAGCGGCGCCAGCTTCGGCCCCATTCGACAACGTAACCAGCAACGCAACCAGCGCAACCAACGGGGGGCTCCAAACACAGACCGCCGAGACATCACCGGCAATCGCTGAGCGGGCGCTAAAACTGGCGGGCAGCATCGAGGGCTGGATTCAACGCGAGGCGCTGCTGGGGATCGGCGTGCTGTTCTGTGTGGCGCTGCTCGGCGCCTTCGCGGGTTCACTGACTTCCTTCCCGCTGGCGGCCAATACCAAATCCACTGGCGCCTTTCTGCAAACGAAGACGGCAGGATCGTATCATGTAACCCTCAAGGTGACGCCTGCTGTGTTCGGCTCCAACACCTTCACCGTCACGCTGACGAATGCGCAAGGGCAGCCGGTGACTGGCGCGGCGCTGCTGGGCCAGACGGCTGACACTGATATGGATATGGGCGTGCAAACCTTCCAGTTCAAGGCGGTCGGCGTCAACCAGCCGGGCGTCTATGTCGCACAGAGCGACCTGACGATGGGGGGCAACTGGCAGATCACCATCAAGACACTACCACCCAACAGCAAGCAGTTTGTTCTGACGACGTATCACCTGACAGTCACCTATCAGCAATAGGGGCCACCAGGGGAGGCGACAACCATGTCTACACCGGATTCATCATCGGTCTCATCCGCAGCACAGCCCGAGCAAGCGTCTGCAACATCATCGGCGGCGCCCATATCACCCCTGGCGAACTGGCGGGCGCTCTGGGGACGCTACATAGACCGCCGCGTCGCCTCGTGGCTGACGACGATTGCCCTGCTGGCGGCGATTGGGCTTGGCGTGCTGGCCTATAACGGCGTGGCGAACGCGCTCACCCGCCCCGCCAACACACGCCCGGCGGCTCTGCAAGGCGACACACTGGGTGGCGTCCCTGCGCCGCAGATCGCCCTGCATGACCAGAGCGGCGCGCTCGTCTCCCTTAACCAGTTCCAGGGCCACCCCATCGTGCTGACCTTCATTGATTCGCAGTGTCCACACGCGGAGTGTCCGCTGACGGCGGCGGGGCTGCGCAGCACGGCGCAACTGCTGGGCAAAGACGCCAGCAAAGTCGTCTGGCTGGCGCTCTCGATGAACCCTACTGATACGCCGACGACCGCCAACGCCTTCATCAAGAACAACAACATCGCCTTCCCGCTGCACTTTCTGCTTGGCCCCCAACAGCAGTTGGCGCCCCTCTGGGCAGCGT
>JBDTAI010000053.1:0-5167 GCA_039924685.1 Ktedonobacterales bacterium | reverse complement strand
TGGCCCGCGAACTGACCAAGCTGCACGAGGAGTGGTTGCGTGGCCCGTTGAGTGAGTTGCACGCCCGTTGCGCCGCCACTGCTCCACGCGGCGAGTATACACTCGTGGTCGCAGGCGCGCAGCCGGTTGAAGGTGAATCATCTGAGGCAAGCGACGCCTCACGCGAGCAACGGGCGCTGGCCCACCTGCGCGAACTGCTGGCGCAGGGGGTGCGGACACGCGACGCGGCGGCGCTGGTGGCCGAATCTGCCGGGCTGCCCAGGCGCGCTGCCTATCAGCTTGCGCTGCGTGTGGTGGCCGAAAGCGCGTCAGACGACAAGGAATAGTGCGCCAGCCGCTACTTGTAGGGGCGCGTGGCGCGCTGTGCTACAGAGGATGCGGCGCCAATGGCAGGCATGGTGATGGGGCCACAAACCTTCCCTACCTCATCACTCCATCGGTGAGCCATGCGCAACGGACCGATAGGCGGACGCCCGCCGCACGCCGCACACGCAACACACCTTGCTATCCAGCCGCGCGCTTTGTACAATAGCGCAGGATGAGGTTCCGCTCAAACCATGAGCAATCGCTCTTGCCGCTCTCTCCTGAACAGGTTGGTCTACGTTGCTCAACATGCTATCGCTGCCCTCTCGTTTGGCGTCCATCTGGCAATACAGAAGAAGCCGCCTGACACTCACTCTCGTGATCCTCTGCGCCGCGCTGCTGGCCGCGCTGCTGGCGGGATGTGGCCTGGAACCAGGGGGGCAGCAGCTTGCCTTCATTCGCAATGGGCAGTTGTGGGTGGTCAATCCCGATGGCTCGGACGCCCGCATGCTGTATAAGGCGGATGTAGCGGGGTTCGCCTGGTCGCCCGATCATCATATGCTGCTGCTCCGCTATGGGTCGCGCGCCATCGATCTGGCGAGCGCATTGCCCATCGGGACCACCGCTGGAGCGCCTGACGCCATCGCCGAGCTTGGCGTGGTGAGCATCAGTGGTGGCAGTCCAATCCCGATCTCGCCGGTGACACAGGGCATTGTGCGCAGCGATGGCTGGTGGGATACATCGGGCAACCGGCTGCTCTACCGCGAATATCCCTTCAGCGTTGGCGCCAACGTTGCGCCGATCTATATTGACTCGCAGAACGATCAGCCGGTCGGCATTGCGCGCAAGACGCTGCTCAATGCGGCGAGCCTGCCCGCGCTCAACGACGATGGCACGCAAGTCGCGGTGATCGATCCAGTGGGGGCCGTGCGCGTTGGGGCGCCAGGTGATCCGGGCGCTATCGTGGCGTCTGGTGGGCTGGTCACGCTGCTGGGAACGATGCGTCCGGCGCGGGTGTTGTGGCGTCCCGGCCATGATGCGCTGCTCTACGCCACAGCCACACGCGATCAGCCAAATACCGTGACGCTGACGCTGCACGATCTGGCAAATGGGCGCACACAGCCGCTCATACAGGTCACGAGTCTGCTCGACGCCGCCTTCTCGCCCGACGGTTCGCTGCTGCTCATCCGCACACCCGATAGCTTTCAGGTGTGGCAGGTGACGACATCCGGCGCGGAGCCGACCATGCCACGCTTCAGCATGCCTGAGAGCGATCCGCTGGCATTGCCGTGGTGGTCGCCCGACGGCCACAAGTTGCTGATTCAAGATGCGAATGGCTGGCGGCTGATTGACCCGCAGACCGGCCATGCGCAAACGCTGCTGACCTATGCCGCGCCACTGAATCAGCCTGCGATTGGCGCGGGGACGCTGTGGCGCCCGGTGGCGAGCAGCCCGTGGAGTCCCGATGGGACGCAGTTCGTGTTTGTCAGCGGGAGCAATGCGCGCTGGCAGGGCGAGCCGCTCCCGGCGCCGAAGCAGGGCGCCACCGGCCTCTACGTGGCCAGCGTCAGCAGCCCGACCACTGCTGGTTCGCCAACGCTGATTGATAGCAACGCGGATAGCTTCCCCGGCTGGAGCGCGCCTAACCCATCGAGCACATTTTTAGTGACTTCATGAAAGTAGAAGGAGCAAACAGCATATGTCAGCCTACAATAGCGCAACACCAAGAGACCCCGACGAACACACGCATGCCCATGATGTCGATGAAGATGAGGCGAAGATGGACGAGGACTTCGATCCGGCGGAGTATGATTTGACGCTGCACCTGGAGCAGTTGGAGAGCCTGGAAGAAGAGATGGAAGAACTAGGCGTCACCACGCTCGCCGAGGTGCGCCAGCGCATCAAGGACTTGCACGATCAGCTTGGGTGACACTCTCCTCATAGCAGGCTGAGATCACTGAAGGCGACGGGCGTGAGGTCCTTGAAGTCCTTTTGCGGCACTTTGCGGTAGCGCCACTGCATGCCGGTGAGGTCGGTGGCGTTTTCGCACCAGAGTGTCGCCGCCTGATCCTTATGAGCTACCTCCAGCGTCTCGGCGCCCTTCGTCTCCACCAGCCAGTGGACACCGTCGTCGTCCACCACCACGAAGTCGGGATAGTAGTAGCGCAGGCTGACGGATTGATCGGTATACTCGATGGCGAACCCGAACGAGTCGGGCAGCTTGCACCAGCGCGCCACATCACCCGCGCCATCCAGAAACTTGCCAAAGTCGCGCTCGAACTCGTTTTCGCAGGGGGCATAGTTGAGGATGCAGTGGCGCCCCTCCACCACCGATGTCACCCGCGAGAAGGGGAACGGCGTCACCTCCGCCAGCCGTCGCGCATCGCCATCCAGCAGCGTCGGCTCCAGCGGCTCGATCAGTCGCTTCCGCAGCGCATCGCCAAAAACACGCTTGGCGAGGAACAGCGCGAGTGGCGTACTCATTGCCCGCACGATCTCCATATCGTCCAGGTCCACTGGCCCGCCAAACGCCCTGACGGCGAAGAAATCGCGCACTTTGGGGGCGAGTGCGGCGAACTGCGACGGCAGCTTCAGGTCTTTGGCAATGATGCGCGCATGGTAGCCAATGATCTCGCCTGCGCTCTGCGGTGTGGGGATGGTATATTCGCGCTCGATCTCGCGCTGGGCGGTGATGAAGTCGTAGCCCTCATAGCGGAAGCGTTTTTCGGCATCGTCGCCGGGGCGGCGCGGCAGCGGCGAACACGCAAGCGACGCCACATCCAGCGCCTCGATCTCCTGGCGCAGCGAGGTTTTGCGCTGCAAGACGGGACTGAGGCGCGGCAGGGCGATGTCATACGCGGCTTTCTCGGCGACCGGCTGGATCGTGAGGATCACCAGTTTGTCCTTGCCGACCTCGAACTTGCCAAGCTCGATCTCTTCGAGCCGCTCCAAATCCTCCACGAACTCGAGGAAGGCGCGATTGCCGATGATGTCTACCCGCTCGGTGTAACCGACACCCTGGTCGCGGAACATCAGCCGCAGCCCGCGCCCGATGGTCTGCTCCGGCAGGATGTTGGCCTTCGCGCTGTAGGGACGCAGCCCCACCACCACCGTCACATTCTGCACATCCCACCCCTCGCGCAGCATCAGCACGCTGACGATGGCGTTGACTGGGCAGTTGGGCTGGTCCACCTCGCGGGCCACCCTACGCGCCGTATCGAGGTCTTTGCCGGTGATCTCGCCGTCGCGCTTGGTGTGGATAGTCAGCGTCTTGTCGCCGCCCAGGTCTTCGGGGTACGTGGTGCGCAGGAAGTCGCCCACTTCATCGGCGTCCTGCGTGCTGTTGAGCATTACAAAGAGCAGCGGGCGCTTGCCCACCGGCGCCAGCGAGTCTCGGTATTCGCGCCAGCGGTGAACCGCCGCCGTGAGGAAGCCCTTGTAGCGCACGCTGGCGATGTCTGATGCGGCTTCCGGGATGTCGGCGACGCCTTTGTAGGGGCGCTTCACCACGCCATCCACTATCGCCTGTTTCAGTGGATAGTCCGAGATAGTCCAGGGGAAAAGCTGGCCCTTCTGGAAGCGCGGCGTGGCGGAGAAATCGAGCTGGCAGGCGATGGGTGTGGCGTCATGCAACCGCCTGATGACGTTGGTCCACTCGCTGTCCTCGTCGTGGGTGTGGTGCGCCTCGTCGTTGATCACCAGCAGTGAGCCACCGCGTCGCGCGATGATGGCGGCGAAGTCGCCCTGCGGATCACTGCCATTGCCGTTGCCTGTCACCGGCCCCCCCAGCACGGCGCTGATCGCGTCCGGCTCGTCGTCGTCCTTGCCGTCGGGGCGATCATACAACTGCTGGATGTTGGTGAGCAGCAGCAGTCCCTCGGTGTCGGCGCGTTCACGTTCGCCGCGCATCAGGTAATCCATCTCCCAGCCCATCGCACGCAGCGAGCGGGGCAGCACGGGATCGGTCTGGAAGATGCGTCCGCCCGCAAAGTCGGTCTTGAGGCGCTCCAGCACGATCACGTTGGGGGCCAGGATCAGGAAGGTGCGCGCATAGTCGCGGTCGCCGCCACCCTGCACGGCGTTGGCAAAGTGCCAGGCGATTGCCAGCGACATCACTTTGGTCTTGCCGGAGCCGGTGGCCATCTTGACGCAGTAGCGGGCGAAGTCGTCATCCGGCGGCAGGCGTAGCTCGCCGCTGTGGCGGGCATACTGCTCGATCAGGTCGCGGCGGGTGCGGACATTGGCGACCTCGTAGACGTAGATCAACGTCTCCATTGCCTCGCGCTGCGACGCATGATACGCAAACCGGCGCCCATCCGGCAGACGGTGATCGGTCTGGAACCACCAGCGCAGCAGTTGGCGGGTGGCATCAGTGGCGTCGGGGTAGTCGGCGTCGCGCCATTCGCGGGTGCGTTGCCTCAGCAGCGGCACACATGGCGCGGTCTTCAGGTACTCCTCGACGCTGAACAGACTGGGTTGCGCGCTGGTTGGCGCCTTCGATCTTCCTGGCATGTGCTATCTCACCTCGACCTGTAGCTGTTTGGTGGTGTCGTTGCCCAGAATGTCAATCACCTTGACCTGCACGGTGTAGGTTCCCGGCTCGGCATAGGTGTGGCCAAGCGTTGGGGACAACTGCGGGTTTTTGCGCGTGCGATACTGCTGGGCCATGTTGTGGAAGGCGTCGCCCTGGTAGTCCCAGTCAACCGCCCAGTAGTCTATCCACTGCTCCCAGCGGCGCACGGCCTGCTGCACATCGGCAGGGATGTCGTCGGGCGGCATCAGGAAGTCGCTGAGGGTGATGGAGACATGCTTGCCATAGGGCTGCTCCGTCGCGCCAATCGTCTGCTCGCCCGCTTACTGGCCC
>JBDTAI010000052.1:0-10684 GCA_039924685.1 Ktedonobacterales bacterium | reverse complement strand
ATGATCGCCGAGAGTTGGTCGGAGAGCAGCCCGAAGGTAATGGTCAGGTTGCCGGATGTGAGCCAGGTCCAGATCGTCACATCGCCGCTACGCCCGGCGGCGGATTGGCCAAGCATCGAGACGAAGTCCGCAACCGCCAGCACAAACGAGACCGCCACGACGCCGCAGCCGATCAGCGAGATGGCGGCGCGTGAGAGTGAGCGCCCAAAGAGGCCGAGGACGATGAAGCCCACCAGCGGCGCCAGCAGTATGTAGGGTGTCAGGTTCAGCATAATCGTCCTGTTTATCCTGCGTTAGCCGTTCAGCGTCTTCAGGTCGTCCACGTCAATCTCGTTGCGTGAGCGGAAGATGGAGACGATGATTGCCAGCCCCACCACCACCTCCGCCGCCGCCACCGTCAGGACGAGGAAGACGAACATCCAGCCATCCACCGAATCGAGGAAGTGCGCAAAGGCGATGAACGTGAGGTTCACCGCGTTGAGCATCAACTCGATGGACATGAACATCACCAGCGGGTTGCGCCGCACCAGCACGCCCACCGCCCCGATGGCGAAGAGAACCGCGCTGACCGTGAGGTAGGCGGAGAGTGGCATGGTACAGACTCCTTCTTGCTATTCGCGTTCGCGGGTGGGGCGACGACCAAGCGCCACAGCGCCCAGCACGGCGACCACCAGCAGCAGCCCCGTCACCTCGAAGGGGAACGAGTAGCCGTGGAAGAGCGCCAGCCCGAACGCCTCCGTATTGCCACTTGCCGTCACCTGCGCGCTCAGTTGCGAGGCGCCCAGCGCCTGTGCATCTGAAGCGATGGCGCCGGTGAAGGCGGCAAACGTCAGCGCGCCCGCCAGGATCACGCCAAGCCCGATGCCCGCGCCCCACTGCCAGCGCAACGGATCGCTTTGTCCAACGCCTATGCGTTCTCCCGGCGCCAGCATGGTGACGACGAAGAGGAACAGCACCATCACCGCGCCCGCATATATCAACACCTGAATCGTCGCCACAAAGAGCGCGTTGAGCGACAGGAAGAAGAACGCCAGGCACAGCAGGTTCAGGATCAGACTGAGCATGCAGTAGACGGCGTTGCGAAAGAGGATCACGCCCAGCGCCGAGGCCACTACCACCACCGCCAGCACCCAGAACGAAATCTGCGCGAACAGCATAACTGCTACCTGTCCTCCTCTGTCGAGGGGATGCCCTCTTGCGCGTCGGTGAGCAATATCTCGGTCTCGGCAGGCAGATCTCCCTGGCCGACAGCGGCGGCTGACGCTTCGAGTCCATCGAAGAAGCCCTGGCGACCGGGGAGCGGCGTGTTCGTCACCTCTGGTGGTGTCGGCGTCCACGCTTCGAGTGAGCCGCGTGTGGCGGAGCCAACGGGTTCGAGTAACTGCTCCTTGTGGTAGACAAGGTCTTCGGGATGTGTGCTGGCCAGTTCGTAGATGTTCTCCAGCGTGATCGCGCCGGTCGGGCAGGCTTGCTCGCAGTAGCCACAGAAGATGCAGCGCAGCAGGTTGACATCGAAGACGCGGGCATAGCGTTCGCCGGGTGAGACAGGCTGCTCCTCACTGTTCTCCTCCGCCTCGATGTAGATCGCGTCGGCGGGGCAGGCGCCCGCGCAGAGGAAACAGCCGACGCAGCGTTCCAGCCCATTCTCATAGCGGTGCAGCACATGCCGTCCGCGAAAACGCGCCGGAAGGTCGCGCTTCTCTTCGGGATACGATACTGTCGTCGGCTTCTTGCCGAACTCACGCAGCGTCGTTCCCAGCCCTTTGAGCATCTCCATCGCCATGGTATCGCCAACCCTTGCTCTTGTTATTTCGTCGCCGCGCCTGCGCCGACCACCGCGCGCCCGTCGCCGTTCACGCCGATGTCATCAGCAGTCGCAGTATCGGGCAGATAGACCGTTGACTCGATATGCGCCAGCCGCACCGAGCCGGAGAGCGCCACGCCAACCGCATCCACCGGCGTGCCGCCCGTGCGCCGCACACCAGCGCGCAGGCGGCTATAGTAGATGGCGCCGACGAGAGCGATCACCAGCAGGCCAAAGAGGCCGCTCACCCACCAGGGCGCCCCGAAAGCCACCACCGCTGCCGTCACCAGCGCCTTCAGCACCGCCAGCGGCAGCAACACCTGCCAGCCGAAGCGCATCAACTGATCATATCTGATGCGTGGCAGCGTGGCGCGCAGCCAGATGAAGACGAACAGAAAGAACGCCACCTTGAGAAAGAACCAGATGAATGGCGCGCCAAGAATGCCATCCAGCGCGCCAATCGTCCAGCCGCCGAAGAAGAGTGTCGCCATCACCGAGCTTGCCGTGATCATGTTGATGTACTCAGCCATCTGGAAGAGACTCCAGCGGAGTCCGCTGAACTCCGTGAGATAGCCCGCCACTAGCTCCTGCTCGGCTTCGGGCAGATCGAAGGGCGCGCGGTTGACCTCGGCGGTGGCGGCGATGCCATAGAGGATGAACCCCAGCGGCTGCGCCAGCACGAACCAGATGCCCTGATGCGCCTGCGCCTGCACGATGCCCACCATGCTCAACGTACCGGCGAACATTAGCACGCCGACCAGCGCCAGGCCAATGCTCACCTCATACGACACCATCTGCGCCGCCGAACGCAGTGCGCCGAGCAGCGAATAGTGGTTGCCCGACGACCAGCCCGCCAGCACGATGCCATACACCGCCAGCGACGAGATCGAGAGGATGTAGAGCACGCCGACGTTGAGATCAGCGACATAGGGCGCCCAGGCGCGGGCTATCGCCGAGTTGCCCCATGGCGTTGGTCCGCCCAGCGGCACCACTGCGAAGGCCGAGAGCGCCACAAAGACCGAGAGCGCAGGCGCCAGCAGGAAGACGAAGCCAGACGCCTTCGCGGGCATGAATTGCTCCTTGAAGGCCATCTTCAGCGCATCCGCCACCGGCTGGAAGAGGCCCAGGGGTCCGGCGCGGTTGGGGCCGACACGCCGCTGAAAGCGCGCAATCACGCGCCGCTCGATTAGCGTCATATAGGCGAACGCGGTGAGCAGCGCCACGATGGCGACGATGCTCTTGACCAGCGCCGCAACCAGCGCCCATGCCAGATCGCTCATCAGTTTTGCTCCCCCCGACCACTCGCCGATAGCGCCAGCGCGTCAGAGACGCCCGCCGATGATTCAGACGCGCCAGCGAGGCCATTGGCGACACCTTGCGCCTGCATCTCCCATGTCAGGAACGGCGAACTGGTGAGCGTCGCCTTGCCCTGGGCATCGCGCTCGCCCGGCGCCAGGGGCCAGCGTGCGCCCGCCTGGCCCAGCAATCGGCGCGACGCGCCCGCATAGATCGGCGTCACGCGCGCAATCTCGCTCAGAATGGCGGCAGGCGCGCTGTAGTTCCAGCCCTGCCCCAGCAGGCGCCCCAGATCGTTGAGGATCGCCCAGTCGGCCCGCGCGCCGGGCAGTTCCAGCATCGCCTTGCGCACCACCTGCACACAGCGTTCGGTGTTGGTGAACGTGCCCTCCTTCTCGGTGTAGGCGACGGCGGGCAACACAACATCCGCAAGCTGCGCCGTCTCTGTCAGGAAGGTGTCCTGCGCGACGAGGAACTGCATCGCGGCGAGTTTGGCGCGCTGTTCGGGTGTCGCGTGGCGGACGGGGTTGGCGCCCAGCGCATAGAGCGCCTTCACGCCGCCATCCAGCATCGCATCGTAGTCCAGTCCGGCAGCGTCCGGCAGCGATTGCGCACTCCAGGCGGAAGCCAGCGCTGTTCGTGTCGCTGCGTCGCGTACAGGGCGGTAGCCGGGCAGCAGATCGGGCAACATGCCCATATCGCGCGCGCCCAGTGAGTTGTTGTCATCCAGCAGCGGACCGAAGCCCGCGCCGCGCCGCCCGTAGTTGTCGGTCAGCAGCGCCAGATCGCGCACATTCGCCGCCAGCGTCGCGCCGGTTGGCTCCAATGTCGCCATCTCATCGTAGAGGATCACTGCGCCCTTCGCGCCCGCAATCTCCCGTGCCAGTGTTCGCAGCGCCTCCGCATCCACCCCGGCTGATTGCGCCATCTGCTCCAGTGTCTCCTGAGCGACAGATGCCAGCCGCGCCGCGTTGTTGGCTGCATGCTGCGTCGCATGATCGCCGCGTGTCAGCTTCTCGTTGAGGACAACGTTGAGCAGCGCCCGCGCAATCGCGCCAGTCTGCCCTGCCTGATAGCGGATCACGCTCGCCGCCAGCCGATCCAGCCGGTTTGGCTCAGGCGTGACGACATACACCTGCGCGCCCTTGCGGATCGCGGCGCGTATGCGCAGGTCCACGATAGGCTGGCGGTTATATGGGTCGGCGCCGAGCAGCACGATATGCGAGGCGGCTTCGAGTCCAGCGATGGAGTCGGTCCAGACCCAGGGCAGCGTATTGGTTGACGTTTCAGGGAAGCGCCCGTGGTGGTGGTCAATGTTGTTCGTGCCAAGTCCGGCGCGCAGCAGCTTCTGGAAGAGATAGGCTTCTTCGTTGGTGGTATGGGTTGAGCCGATGCCACCGACCGCCTGGGCGCCATCCCGCGCCGCGATCTCACGCAGTCGCGTCGCCACCAGTGTCAGCGCTTCGTCCCAGGTTGCTGGTTCCAGCTTGCCCTGCTTGCCATTGCGGCGGATCAGTGGTGTGCGCAGGCGTTCGGGACTGTTGACGCTATCGAGCGACCAGCGGCCACGGTCGCAGAGGAAGCCGTTGTCAATATCGTCGTTGGTGTGCGAATACTGGCGCAGCAGTTTGTCCACGCGCACATCCACGCTGACGTTGCAGCCGACCGCGCAGAGGCCACAGACACTCGGCGTGCGTTTGAGTTCCCAGGGGCGCGTCACGAAGCGATAGCTCTTGGCGGTCAGCGCGCCGACCGGACACATCTCCACCACATTGCCAGAGAAGATCGAGTCGAACGGCGCATCCGGCTCGACGCCGACCTCGGTCTTGAAGCCGCGCTCCTGCATCACCAGGCCGTTCTCCATCGCCACATCCTGGCAGAAGCGCACACACCGCTGGCAGGCGATGCAGCGTTCACGGTCGAGCAGAATCGTGTCGCTGACGGGGATCGGTTTCTCGAAGTGGCGCTTGCTCAGATCAAAGCGACTGGCCCCGGGGCCGTAGCGCAGCGTGAAGTCCTGCAAATCGCACTCGCCGCCCTTGTCGCAGATCGGACAATCCAGCGGGTGGCTGATCAGCAGGAACTCCAGCGTTCCCTGGCGACCCTTCTTGACGGCGGGCGTGTCGGTACGCACCACCATCCCCTCGGAGACGACGGTGGTGCAGGCAGTGGCGAGCTTGGGCATCTTCTCGACGGCGACAAAGCACATGCGGCAGGCGCCGAGCGGGTCCATCTTGGGATGATAGCAATAGATCGGTATCTCGATGCCGAGTTTGCGCGCCGCCGCCCAGATGACCGAGCCTTTTGGCACGCTCACCGGTCGCCCGTCTATCGTCAGGTTGACCAATTCTTCGTTCTGTTCAGCCATGAGTCGCTGATTCGCTTTCTCGCCACTTATCGCCTGTTATGCCATCCACACTATCACGCGCCAGGCGGTCGTCCACCGGACGCCCCTACAAATGCCCGATCTCCGGCCCGCGGAGGCAGGCTTCGTGGCGCCAGCCCAGAGGCGCGGGTTCACCCGCTGGCCGCATTCACATCCCCACCGCCGCATGCGCCCTTGCATGGTTGGTGGAATCCGTAGAGTTGCGGGTAGCGCCGGGGCCGACGAGGCAGGCATGGTGGGTGATGTGATGCAGATATTCATCGCGGAACAGCTTGATGCTGCTGAAGATGCTGCTGGTGGCGCCGTCGCCCAGCGGACAGAAGGCTTTCCCAGCGATGTTATCACAGATGTCCGCCAGCAGGTCTATGTCACTAGCCTTGCCCTCGCCCGCTTCCAGCCGTTCGAGCAGTTGCACCAGCCAGAACGTTCCCTCGCGGCAGGGCGTGCATTTGCCGCACGATTCGTCGCGGTAGAACTCCGTCATGCGCAGCACCGCGCCGACGATGCAAGTCTGGTCATCCAGCACGATCACGCCACCGGAGCCGAGCATCGAGCCAGCCGCCGCCACCGACTCATAATCGAGCGGCGTATCCAGCTTGTCCGCGCCCAGCATCGGCGCTGAGGAGCCGCCGGGAATCGCCGCCTTCAGCTTACGTCCCAGCCGCACGCCACCGCCGAAGTCCTCGATCAGCGTCCGCATCGGGATGCCCAGCGGCGCCTCGTAGTTGCCGGGGCGGTTGACATGCCCGCTCAGGCAGTAGATGCGCGTGCCTTTGCTCTTCTCCGTGCCATAGGCGGCATAGGTCTGCGCGCCTAGCTGCACGACAGCAGGAACCGTCGCCACCGTCTCCACATTGTTGATGACGGTGGGGCCGCCGTAGAGTCCCACCAGCGCTGGGAACGGCGGTTTCAGACGTGGATAGCCACGCTTGCCCTCCAGCGATTCGAGCAGCGCGCTCTCCTCGCCGCAGATATAGGCGCCCGCCCCCTGATGCACCGTGATGTCAAGATCGTAGCCGCTGCTCAGGATGTTCTTGCCCAGCAGCCCGGCCGTATATGCCTCCTCCACCGCGCGATTCATCTGTCGCGCCGCTTTGGGCAGTTCGCCGCGAATGTAGATGAAGGCGTGATGGACGTGCGTGGCATAGGAGGTAAGAATCGTTCCCTCCACCAGCAGATGCGGCGACACCTCCATGATCATGCGGTCCTTGAAGGTGCCGGGTTCGCTCTCGTCGGCATTCACACACAGGTAGCGTGGCTTGGGACTTTCTTTGGGCAGAAAGCTCCACTTCTGGCCGGTGGGGAAGCCCGCGCCGCCGCGTCCACGCAAGCCCGACGCCTTCACTTCGTCCATCAGCGCCTCCGGCTGGAAGTTCGCCAGCGCCTTTGCCAGCGCCTCGTAGCCGCCATGTGCGCGATAGACCGCGATCTGGTCAATGCCGGGTACATCGAAGTTCGCTGTGACGATGTGTGGATACGGTCCCAGGGGCAGCGCCTGTGGCGCGGTGGTCGTCTCGGTGGTATTCGCCATGCGTTATCTGCCCCCCTTGCCGCTCGTCTGAGCGCCATTGGTCCCTGCCGTCTCACCTGTCTCGCCTGTATTGCCCACGCCAATGCGTGTCTCGGTGGCCATGCCGCGCCCGTCGCTGATCTGGCGCCACTCATTGCGGATGTCGCCGGGGCGCAGGTCGTCGCGGCTGCGCAGGAAAGCGATCAGCCGGTCAGCCGTATCGGCAGTGGCAAGCTCGACGAACTCGCCATTGACCTGAAGCGCCGGAGCCATGCCGCATGCCGCCAGACACTCGACCGCCTGAAGCGTGAAGCGCCTGTCGGGCGTCGTCTCGCCGCGCCGGATGTCAAGTTGCCGCTCGATGTGCGCCAGCAGGTCGTCACAGCCCTGCAAATAGCACGAGATGCTGGTACACACCTTGATGATGTACCGGCCCAGCGGCTTCTGTGTATACATCGAGTAGAAGGTGACTACCGATTCTACCTCGTCGGGCTTGGCGCCGATCACCTCGGCCACCGCCAGAATGCCTGCGGGGGTGATGTAGCCCTCGGCCTCCTGCGCCAGATGCAGGCAGGGGAGCATCGCCGACCGCGCCTGGGGATAGCGCGCCACGACTTCGCGCATGCGTGCCTTCAGGTCTTCACCGATCATACTAACGGTCCACCTCTCCCAGCACGATGTCAATGCTGCCAATCGTCGCCACCACATCCGCCAGCAGTTGCCCCTCGATCATCGTCGGCAACGCCTGCAAGTTAGCGAACGAGGGCGCGCGAACGTGCATCCGATAGGGCTTTGCGCTGCCGTCGCTCACCAGATAGAAGCCCAGTTCACCCTTCGGCGACTCCGTGCGGACATACACCTCACCGGCAGGCGGGCGATACCCCTCAGTATAGAGCTTGAAGTGGTGGATCAGCGCCTCCATGTTCGAAGAGATTTCGTATTTGGGCGGCGGCGCAATCTTGTGATCGGCCACCTGCCATGCGCCCTCCGGCATGCCGTCCATCGCCTGTCGGATGATGCGCAGGCTCTGCTCCATCTCCAGCATGCGGATCAGGTAGCGGTCGTAGACATCGCCATTCGAGCCAACGGGAATATCGAAGTCGAATCGCTCGTAGCCGCCATATGGGAAGAACTTGCGCACATCGTAGGCGACACCACTGCCGCGCAATGTAGGTCCGCTGCACCCAAACATGATGGCGTCCGCTGCGCTCAACGGGCCGATGCCTTTTGTGCGGTCAACCCAGAGCCGGTTGTTGGTGAGCAGATCGTGGTATTCGCGCAGCCGCTTGGGGAAAATCTTGAGGAAGTCGCGCACCTTGCGCTCGAAGCCGGGCGGCAGGTCGGCCTGTAAGCCGCCGGGCATGATATAGCTGGTCATCATCCTGACGCCGGAGCATAGCTCGAAGATGTCGAGGATCAGTTCACGCTCACGGAAGCAGTAGAGGAAGACGCTCTGCGCGCCCAAATCAAGCGCGCTGGACGCCAGCCAGACGAGGTGACTGGCGATGCGCTGCAACTCGGCCAGCGCGATGCGGGCGAACCTGGCCTTCTCAGGCACATCAATCCCCAGCAGTTTCTCGACAGCCAGCGCATAGGCGAAGTTGTTGCAGAGTGGCGCGAGATAATCCATGCGGTCGGTGACGACCAGCGCTTTGAAGTAGCTCTTCGACTCGGCGGTCTTCTCGATGCCGGTATGCAGATAGCCGATGTCGGGGATCGCCTTCAGGATCGTCTCGCCATCGAGCGTCAGAATCAGTCGCAGGACGCCGTGTGTCGAAGGGTGCTGTGGCCCCATGTTGATGGTCATGGTGTCGCGGCGCAAGCGGTCGTTCAGCCGCTCGCTCTCCTCCACCTGGAGCGCCACCGAGTCCTCTAACTGCATGTCAACCTTCTATTTCTCGCGCCTTGTCTGTGTCTTACCTGTGTTGTGTTATGTCGCGGCCAGTCGCAACGCGACCAGCCAAGCCAGCGGCGGGTAAACCCGCGCCTGGAGTCCCTTGCGGGATACGAAGCCCGCCTGCGCGGGCTGGAGATGGTCCAGTTACATCTCCCCTTCGCCTTTTCGCACTGGTCGGTTGGGATGCTCGGAGCCGTCGGTCGTGCGCAGTGTCTGCTGGCCTGTGCCTGCGGGCAGCGCCTCATCCAGTGGAACCTGTCCGCCCCAGTGCGGCTCAGGCAACTGGAAGCCGGTGAGTGGGTAGTCCTTGCGCAGCGGGTGGCCCTCCCAGTCGGTCGGCATCATGATGCGCGTCAGGTTGGGATGCCCGGCGAAGCGGATGCCAAAGAGATCATACACCTCGCGTTCGAACCAGTCGGCGGCTGGCCATACCGGCGTCACCGATGGTAGTTCCGGGTCGGGTGTATCCTCGTCGCCCACGCGAACTTTTAGCCGGATCACCGCGCGTGTCTCCAGCGCGAGCAGGTGGTAGACGACATCATAGCGTGGCTCACGCTCAGGCCAGTCCACCGCTGTCACATCGGCCAGATAGTTGTAGCGCAACGCTGGCGCATCACGCAGCGCCTGCCCAATCGCCACGATCCGCTCTGGACGCACGATGATGGTTGTCTCACCGCGATGCTCCACCACATCCAGCACATCTTCAGGGAAACCTTCGCGCACCAATGCAACGGTCGCCTCCGCCAGCGGATTTACCGGCGTCACCAGCAGCCGCGCCCCCGCCAACTGTGTCCCTTCTGTCCCGTTCTCCGCCATACCCGCTCGTCTCTCACCTGTTGCTATCGTGTCATCTCCAGCCCGCGCAGGCGGGCTTCGTCGTGGCGCGAGCCACCCAAAGGCGCGGCTTCAGCCGCTGGCCGACTCCCTGCTGCTAATCCTCACTCCCCAGATACCTCGAGGCGGCGAACTTCAGCGGATCGGGTGGTGGCGGCTGGTGCTTGCGTATCTTTTCTTGCAGCAGATTCAGCCCTTGCAGCAGCATCTCCGGCGTTGGCGGGCAGCCCGGCACATACACATCCACCGGCACCACCTTATCCACACCCTGCACGATAGCGTAGTTGTTGAAGACGCCGCCGCACGAGGCGCAGGCGCCCATCGCGATCACCCACTTCGGTTCGGGCATCTGGTCATAGATGCGCCGCAGCACCGGGGCCATCTTCACCGAGAGCCGCCCGGCGACGATCATCAGGTCGGCCTGGCGCGGGCTGGCGCGAAAGACCTCTGCGCCGAAGCGTGAGATGTCCCACCGCGAGGCGCTGGCCGACATCATCTCGATGGCGCAGCAGGCCAGCCCGAAGGTTGCGGGCCAGAGTGAGGCGCTGCGTCCCCAGTCAATCAGCTTGTTGACCTGGGTGAGCAGAATGCCGCTGTCGCCGCCCTGCGGAATACGTGGCGCGCGTGGCGCCTGGGTGTTGCTATAGAACTGCACCGGCGCCCAGGGATTCTTGCGTATCGGCTCGATCTGGATCAGCGGCGAGTTGCCCATCTGGCCCATCTGCCCGCCGTTCGCGTTGGCCAGTTCCGCCGCTGTCGTCACATTCGTCTTGTTCAGTTCTGCATCGTTCCTGCCAGCGCGTGTATCGCTTAGTCCCATGTGAAGGCTCCCTTGCGCCAGACGTAGAGGAACGGCACGAGCAGGATGAAAGCGAAGATCACCAGTTCGACCAGCCCCAGCACCTTGAGGTTGCGCATCAGGATCGCCAGCGGGATCACGGAGGCGGCCTCGACATC
>JBDTAI010000051.1:0-6394 GCA_039924685.1 Ktedonobacterales bacterium | reverse complement strand
TCCTGCTGGCAGGAAGGGGCTGGGAGTTGGCTTTTGTCGCTAGCGTCTGTGGGCGGCGGTGTTGTTGCTGCTGGTCACCTGCACGCTGACCGACGCCTCCGCTGTGACAGGACCAGCGTTGCTCATGCGAATCAGGCCGACCTTCACCTGCGCGCCGTTCGGCAGGCGCTCCAGGTAGCGGCGCAGATCGTCAACCGAGCCGACACCATGATCGTTCAGCTTGAAGATCACGTCGCCAGAGTGAATGCCTGCGCGCTGGGCGGGGCCACCATTCACCACGTCCATCACCTCGACGGCGCTCTCCTTCTCGATGTGCAGCGCCCGACGCAACGACTGCGGCAGCATCCCCGACTGGCCTGCGATGCCGATCATCGCGCGGCGCACCTCGCCATCGCGCATGATCAGCGAGGCCACCCAGTTCACCGTATTGATCGGGATGGCGAACGACAAGCCCTGCGTCTGTTGCAGGATCGCCACATTGATGCCGATCACCTCGCCCGCCGAGTTCACCAGCGGTCCACCGGAGTTGCCCGGATTGACCGCCGCATCGGTCTGGACGATGTCTTCGATCATGCGCCCGCCAAAGCCCGGTAAGGTGCGGTGCAGCGCGCTGACGATGCCGGTGGTGACGGTGCTTTGCAGACCAGCAGGGCTGCCAATAGCGACGACGAGCTGGCCCACCTGGAGCTTATCCGAGTCGCCCAGCTTTGCCGCTGGCAGGCGTTGCCCCGATGGCGCTGAGACGCGCACCACCGCCACATCGGTATCGAGGTCCACACCCACCACCTCGGCTGGCTGGTCGTGACCATCGGCAAGCGTCACGGTGATGCGCTGTGCGCCATCCACCACATGCGCGTTGGTGAGGATGTAGCCGTCAGGCGCGAAGATCACCCCCGACCCGGCGCCCTCGGCCATACGTGGCATCACACCCATCGCCGAGCGCGCCATCACTGCCTTCTGCACACCTACCTGCACCACCGCCGGGCCAACCTTGCTCACCACGTTGATCACCGTGCGTGAGTAGGCATCGAGCGCCTGCGCGTCGGTCGCCTGCGCCGACTGCTGCTCGCTGCGAGTGTTGCCAAACCATGCCATCTTCTTGTCTGCCTCTCCCAGACGCATCGCCGCGCCCGTGTACGCCGGAGCGCCGTGCGTCAAGATCTGTTCACTGTTTTGTATGTGCCTACGGGACCGCGCATGTGACGTAGCGTCTTTGCTCAGAATCACGTTTCACCGCGCATCTCATGAACCTTTGTACGCGCCAGCAGCCCATTTTGTTGATCGCTCTTGGGCGCCGCCACGCGACGCAGAGAAAGGTTACGCCACCCGCAGTTTACCACGCGAGGTCGCCCTATTCCTCTGGCTGATCGGCTAGTGGATGAACACTGTCCTATGCTGTGGAGTCGCTGGCGAACGGCAGTATAATAGAAAGGAGGGCGTTACTTCGGCGCCGTCATCACGCTGGCTGGCAGCGCCGCGTAATCGGGCGAATTCATCAAAGGTAAGGGCAGTGTCTTCACCATATCGAGAGTCAAGCGCAGAGATAGATAGGAAGCGCAATCCGCTGATCATCGGCTCACGCGGGTCGGCGCTGGCGCTCTGGCAGACCAACTGGGCGCTTGACCGCCTGCGCGAATGCGCGCCGGATGCACAGTTCGCCATCGAGACGATCAAGACGCAGGGCGACCGCACCCAGGCGCACAATACGCCGCTGGCGCAACTTGGCGACAAGGGACTTTTCGTCGCCGAACTCGAACGCGCGCTGCTAGCGGGCGATCTCGATGTCGCCATCCAGCCGATGAACGATCATGCGCTGGCCGTCGCTGAAGCCGCCATGCAGACACAACCAACCATCCAGCCGCTAGACGCCGCCGTGCATAGCCTCAAAGACCTGCCAAGCGTTGTCACAGATGGGTTGACGCTGGCTGCCATCACTGAACGCGAGGATGCCCGTGATGCGCTGGTGTCGCGCCAGGGCTACACGCTTGCGGAACTGCCAGAAGGGGCGATAGTCGCCACCGGCAGTCTGCGCCGACGCGCACAACTGCTCCATCTGCGCCCTGATCTGCGCATCGTCGAGATACGCGGCAATGTGGATACCCGTTTGCGCAAGACGCTCGCCCCCGATGGTCCCGACGCGACGATTCTGGCGGCGGCGGGCCTGCGGCGCCTGGGCCTGGCAGAATACATCACCGAACTGCTGTCCATCGAGACGCTGGTTCCGGCGGCAGGACAGGGGGCGCTGGCAGTGGAGACGCGCGCCGACGATCTGCGCGCACGAAAGCTATTGCGACGGCTCGATCATTTGCCCACTCGCCGCGCTGTCAGTGCCGAACGCGCTGTGCTGGCGACGCTGGGTGGCGGCTGCCGCGTTCCACTGGGCGCGCATGCGATCCCTTCCGCCGATGGCGCCACATTGCGATTGCTGGCGGTGGTCGCCAGTCCGGACGGCAAACAGTTCATTCGTGTAGAGCGCGCAGGCGCGGCGCAGCGTCCGGTTCAGTTGGGACGTCAGGTGGCGCGTGAGTTGCTTCGACAGGGGGCAGGCGAGATCGTGCGCGCCGTGCTGGGACGTTGATCGGCTGAGAATCGCCTGATCTCAGGCGCCGTGAAGAGAGCGAGACAGGATGTGACAGCGCAAGAGTTGCCAGCGATGTCAGAGACACCAGCCGGTACAGCGGAATCGCCGCCGCCAGTGAGCCAATCGGGGCAATCACCCAGTCTGCAGCCACTGGCGGGCAAGCGGATCGCCATCACCCGTCCGCCGGAGCAGGCGGCCAGCCTGAAACAGCGGCTGGAGGCGCTAGGCGCGCAGGTGGTGACGCTCTCGGCCATCGCCATCGCACCGAGCACCAACAACGCTGCACTCAACGCCGTCATCCAGCGGTTGAGCGCGTATGACTGGCTGGTGTTTACCAGTGTCAACGGCGTGCAGGCGTTCGCTGATCGACTGGCCGCCAACGGCAAATCCTGGGCTGACCGGGGAGCGGCGCGCATCGCTGCGATTGGTCCGGCCACGGCGTCGGCGCTTGAACGGCAGGGCGCGCAGGTGGACCTGACACCAGATGAATATATCGCCGAGGGGCTTCTGGCGGGGTTGAACGGGTTGGGCGCTGTGCGTGGCAAGCGATTCTTGCTGGCGCGGGCCGACATCGCCCGCCAGACACTCGCCGCCGAACTGCGGGCGCAAGGCGCGCAGGTAGATGAGGCGTCTGTCTATCGCACTGTCACTCAGCCGATCCCAACCGCCCTGCTGGAACGGGCGCTGCGTGGCGACGAGCGCGTGGATGCCATCACTTTCACCAGCAGTTCCACTGTGCGCGGGTTGGTTCAGTCTATCGAGTCGGCGGGATGGTCACATACCGAGGTGTTGGAGGGCATCGCGCTTGCGGCCATTGGGCCGATCACTGCCACGACGCTTGAAGATTACCATCTGCCCCGTACTATCGTTGCGCAGGTATACACGATTCCTGGTCTGGTGCGCGCCATCGTCGCCTATTTCACCAATGTTGCGCCAGAACGACAGAGCTGACACAAGCTGCTAGAGGAGCCTCGCTGGATATGAATGGAAACACTGGCATCATCATTTTCGAGGCGCTGGCGGCGCTCTGCGCGTTGGTGGCCGCCGTCTTCATCTTCGATGCGCACATCCAGCGACCCCGCCCGCACAAGCTGATGTGGTCGCTGGGGTTACTGTACTATGGCATCGCCGCCGCCGCCGCATGGGCGGGAACTGCCTGGGGCTGGAATGTGGCTGAGTACAAGCTGTGGTATCTCTTCGGCGGGGTGATGACGGCAGCCTATCTGGGACTCGGCTCGCTCTACCTGTTGGCGCCGCGCCACATTGGCCATATTGCCACCACCATCGCTGCGCTCATCTCGATCTATGCCGCCGTGCGCATTCTGGCGTTCAGTGTGCCAGCCGCCACCACTGAGGCGCTTGCCCACGCCAGCACCACCAATGTGACAAATGTGGCGAAGTTCAACGTCTTCTCGTCCTCGCTCCAGACGGCCACCGTGCTCGATCTGCGGCTGGCGGCGATTGTGATGAACATTCCGGGTGCGCTGCTGCTCTTTGGTGGCGCGGCATGGAGCGCGTGGCAGTTCTATCGCAAGCACTTCCCGCGTTACCGGCTGATCTCGATGGCGTTGCTGGCGCTTGGCGCGATCTTCCCCAGCATCCTGACGGGCTTGCAGGCGCTTGGGTTCACCAGCGCGGCGGCGCTGGGCGAGTTCCTGGGCGCGATCTGCCTGCTAACTGGCCTGCTGATCAGCCTGGATGTCTTCACCGTTTTCCGTGTGCCGTTCACGCATATTGTGGTGTATGAGCGTCAGCCCCAGCCACTGCCCCTCTCGCAGCAGCCTGTGAATCTTGGCTCTTAGGTCGTTTGCGTGTGCTGCTTCAGCGCCTTGAGGTAGGTTTCCGCGCTGGTAATATCCGCCGTCGAGTAGTCGTTGATGCGGATGGGCAGGGTGTGGGCGTTGTCGCGCCAGGCGACGAAGACGTTGCGTATGCCGTCGAGTTCGCCGGTTGGCGCATGTACGGCCGCGGCGATATTGTGCGCTGTGTCGAGCGCAGAGATCAGCACACTCAACGCGTCGCCATCAATCGTCGCGAGCAGTTGTGCCACTGGCAGCACGATGGCGTGTACGCCGTCAAGCGTGAGTTCCGCCGCTTCAATGGCTGCATCGAGTGTCACGCCTTCGAGATTGCCAATCTGCTGCTGGATCAGCCGCCACTCCTCCGCCTGCATTTGACGCTCGATGGCCGGAATCGCCACAGGAGCCGCCAGCGCGCCTGCGCCCACCACACCTGCCGCGCCAAGCGCCCAAAGCGCACGCCGCCGCGTTACTGAGCCTGCCGCCTTCGCTGTATCTGTCTGGGTCATGTTGCCGCTCTTGCCGCTCTTGACGTTCGCCATCTCCTGATACCCGCCTTTTCTTACTCAAGTACTGATGTACTGATTACGACCGGACTCGATCAGTCTGCCATTTGTGGTTAGACAACGCATCTGGCATGCCGAGAAGCTAATGCAACGGCGTATCGGAATTGTCTGTGTATCTTTGAACTCAGTGAATGTGACCATTGCCGCTACTGCCGCTGCATCAGCGCATAGGCGCTTTTCAGGTGGTTTCGTCTGTCTTCTTACTAGCTTACAGATAACATGTCAGCATACGGCGCTGCGTTGTCGCAGAGTAGACATCGTGGAAGTACAAGTGATACTTTAGCCCAACAGCAGGCGCTTGAAAGCTTCGGCATAGGGGACACCAGCAGGTGCGCCGATTTCAGTGGCGCGGTCTCGCCATCCAGCATCCAGCGCGATGGGATCATCGGTCTGGCTCATGTGCGCAAGGCGGGCAGCGATCTTGGCGTCGAGTGTGGCGCTGATGTCTAGGTAGTGGTTGGGCGCGCTGCTGCTGAAGAGCCAAGCCTCCGGCGTGACATGAGGTTGCAAAGCCTCATCTCGTAGCTGTTCGGGGAAGTGTAGCGGATCGCGGGCGTAGGGATAGGCGGCGTCGAGCGCCACACGGCCTGCGATGCGGTGATCGCGGTGGGTGGTATAGGGGGGCCAAGGTGTGACGGGATCATGCGTGATCAGCAGATGCGGACGCCAGCGCCGCAACTCGCGCACGAGCAGTCCCAGCAGCAGGCGGTTGTCCTCCAACTCGCCATCTGGCATGCGCAGAAACATCGGCTCGTCTGCGCCAACGATATGAGCGGCGGCGCGTTGCTCGGCTTCGCGTCGTGCGGCGACCCTTGCGGGTGTCTCATGTAGGTCAGATGTTCCCTTGTCGCCGGATGTGCAGAGGACATAGACGGCCCGCCAGCCTTGCCGCACGAGCACCGCCACTGCGCCCGCCGCCCAACTCTCGATATCGTCGGGGTGCGCGGCGATCACCAGGCAGAGCGGCGCTTTTCCTTCAGCCGCCGTCTCAGTGGGTAGAGGTACGGGCATTGTCGCTCATCCTCTGGCGGGCGGAGCATAGCGACGCGCCACCAGGATCGAGCGGATCAGATAGACCGCCAGCGTCAGCGGGAAGACGATCACCTCGGCGATACCCAGCAGCCAGCGTTGCGCGCTGTTGAGTTGCCCCCAGGCGATTAGGCCGTTCATGGTCTTCAGTCCCTCGCGATCAATGCCATAGATGAGCAGCGCCTCGGCGAACACCACCACCAGCCCCACGGTATCAGTGATGGCATTACCGAAGAACATCAGCACATAGCCAATTGCACACCACACGCCATAGAAGATCAGCGCGCGTAACCCATAGCGGCGCAATTGGAATACACCACTGCTGGGCGTCGAAGGAGCTGGAGCAGGAACTATGGCCGCAGGGGGCGTCGGTTCGGTCTGCATGGTTCACCATTCCTCCGGTATTCAGGATTTGGCAT
>JBDTAI010000050.1:0-13616 GCA_039924685.1 Ktedonobacterales bacterium | reverse complement strand
AACTCGAAGGCGCGGCGATAGTAGTCCCCGGTCATCTGATAATCGCGCCACGCCCAAAGGAGTCCCAGGTCGAGCAGCGCCTGCCATTCCGCTTGGCGATCGCCCGCTTCCCCGGCCACACGGAGCGCGGCTTCGTAATCTGCGCGCGCATGCTCGAAGTCACCGAGTGTTTCATACGCTAGCCCGCGACCACGGTAGGGTGCGGGCGAAGGGAGCAACGCAAGATGGCGCGCGGCTTCCAGGGCGCGGGAAAGCTGCTCAACCGCTGCGCGCGGCGCATAGAGCGCCAGCGAGTGTTCGCCGACACGCTGCGCATAGTCGAGCGTTTTCTCCCAGTTGTTGGCCTTATAGTAATGGTAAGACAGGTCTGCGAGATGGGCATCGAGTGTTGCGGCATAGTAACGCTCAATGGCATCGGCGAGGGTGCGATGCAGCGTCTGTCGTTCGCGCGCAAGCAGTTCAGAGTAAATTGCCTGGCGCGTGAGCGCGTGGCGAAAGGCACACTGCTCCGCCGACATCTCGACAACCAGTTGCGCGGAGATCAACTCCTTGAGAAGGCCAAGCAACACGCGCTCGTCATGCCCTGTGATCTCTTGTAGCAGGCCAAAGTCGAAACGCTGTCCCGCAACCGCAGCGACCGCGAGCACTGCCTGTGCCGCCGGGGAAAGTTGTTGCACTCGCCGTTGCACCGCATCATGCAGACTGCGTGGAATGTGGAGTTCGCTGGTTGGTTTACGATCCCAGCCGCCATTCTTATAGAAAATACCACCTTCGTTGACCAGCGCCTTGAGAGTTTCTTCGATGAAGAACGGGTTGCCTTCGGTCAGGTCGCGCAACACCTCGACGAATTCAGTTCGCACTGGGCGCTCCAGGGCAAAGATCGCGCGCAGCATCTGGTCTATGCCGTGTGTGTCAAGCGGTGGCAGGGCAATTTCAGTGGCCAGGCGCTCGCGGTCGAGGCTGGCCAGCAGATGGCGCAGGTCGGCATGTAGCTCATCGCTGCGATAGGTCATCAGCAGCAGGAGCGGTCGCGCCACGCTGTGTCGCGCCAGGTAGAGAAGAAATCCGAGACTGGTATCGTCACACCAGTGCAGGTCTTCGATCACGATCATCAGCGGCTGCTGTGCGGCAAGGTGGAGAAAAAGCTGCGCCAGCGCATCGTAGAGGCGGCGTTTTTCCTGTTCGGGTTCGAGCGCAGGAGTCGGCGTCAGATCGGGCAGGTAGGAGCCAAGCTCTGGCAGGAGTTTGACAAGTTCCGGCGCCGCAGTCCCAATGTCGTGTGCGATATCAACTGGTGATCGCGCCGCGAACAAGCCGCGAAACAGATCGAGCAGCGGCGCGTAGAGCAGGGCGCGGTCCGGCTCGAAGCAATTGCCCTGAAGAACGCGGGCGCCACCCTGTGCAGCAAATGTTTTAGCCTCTGCTACGAGCCGCGACTTGCCGATGCCTGCTTCACCTGAAATGAGAACAGTTTGCCCTGCGCCGCCTACCGCGCTTGCGTGTAGCTGGCGCAGGGCAGTGAGATGATCGTCACGCGCGACCAGAATCGGACAAACCACGGACCGTTCGAGCGCATGTGTCACATGTGTCATAAGCATGCCCCCTTGGGGCAGTCGCATAGCTGGCGCATCTCGGTGTAGGGGCGCTGAGTACGGGAACCCAGCAACTGTCTTTCGGCGCTACGACTTTCATGCCAATTCTATCAGGCAACAGATCGTATATGCCGACGCAAAAAGTATACGCTAAAGAAGTTCCCAGCGCATAGCCCATTCTACTGGCTTTACCTGCTAGAGACGTTCCAGACTCACTCTCCAGCATTTTGCCTTTCCGCCACACAGCATGTTTTCCAGGTTGACGCCGCGCCATTGCCCCCGTAGAATGCCTACACAAGCGCTCATAAGCATTCATAAGCGTTTGAGCGACAGCAATGCAGCGGCAAAGGAGCGATGAGCAATGGCGACAGATACAACTTCCGTCACCGATGCGACGGCCAATGGCGCACAGACGACCCACTACCTCACCTGTCCGCTCTGCGAGGCGACCTGTGGGCTGGCGGTGGAGACACAGGGGCGCGCTGTGGTCTCGATCCGTGGCGACAACGCCGATGTGTTCAGTCGTGGCTACCTCTGCCCGAAGGCGACCGGCCTGAAGGCGCTGGATGAAGACCCTGACCGCCTGCGGGCGCCTCTGATCCGCGAGGGCGAGGCATGGCGCGTGGCCACCTGGGATGAGGCGTTCGCCGAGATCGCGCGCCGCCTGCCGCCGATTCTGAGTGAGCACGGGCGCGATGCGCTGGCGTGCTACGTTGGCAACCCCAATGTGCATACCCTCTCAGGCCAGCTCTATCTTCCGATGCTGCTGCATGTCGCCCATACGCGCAACATCGCCACCGCCAGCACGCTCGATCAGATGCCCAAGCACGTCTCGTCGGGGCTGATGTTCGGCTCGATCCTCAGCATTCCCATCCCCGATGTTGATAACACCGATTATCTGCTCATTCTGGGAGCTAATCCGCTCGTCTCCAATGGCAGCCTGCTGACGGCGCCGGATATGCGCGCGCGACTGCGACGGCTGAGGGCGCGCGGCGGCAGAATCGTGGTGATCGATCCGCGTCGCACGCGCACCGCTGAGGAGGCCGACGTCCATTACCCCATCTGGCCGGGAACCGATGCGCTCTTGCTCTTTGCGCTAGTCAACACGTTCTTTGCCGAGAGTCTGGTCAAGCCGGGGCGACTGGCGGGTTATCTGAATGGGTTGGATGAGGTGCGCGCGGCGGCTGAACCCTTTACACCCGAAGCGGTCGCGGCTGTCTGCCACATCGAAGCAAACATCATCCGCCAGATCGCGCGCGAACTTGTCGGAGCAGAGCGCGCCGCCGTCTATGGACGTATCGGCGCGAGCACACAGGAGTTTGGCTCGCTCACCTCGTGGCTGATAGATGTGGTGAACATCCTGACAGGCAACCTGGATCGCGTGGGCGGGGCGTTGTTCCCAAAGGCGGCGGCAGGCGCGCGCAATACGCAGGGAACACCCGGACGTGGCAAGGGCGCGCCACCCCATAGCGGGCGCCGCAGCCGTGTGCGTGGGGCGCCGCTGGTCTATGGTGAGCTACCGGCGGCGTGTCTGGCGGAGGAGATGCTGACGCCGGGTGAGGGACAGGTGCGGGCGCTAATCACGGTCGCGGGCAATCCGGCGTTGAGCGCGCCCAACGGCGACGCGCTGGCGCGCGGGCTGGGTCAACTCGACTTCATGGTCAGCGTTGACCCGTATCTCAATGAGACGACCCGCCATGCGCATGTGATTCTGCCGCCGCCCTCGCCGCTGGAACGCGCCCACTATGACCTGTCATTCTATCAACTCTCGACGCGCAACATCGCCCACTACTCGCCACCACTCTTTGCGCGCCAACCGGATGCGCTTGACGAGAGCGCCATTCTACTACGACTGGCGGCTATCCTGATGGACATGGGCGCACAGCCAGATGTGGAGGCGCTCGACGATCTGCTGGCGCAACAGATGATCCAGCGTGAGGCGCGACTGGAAGGTTCGCCTGTCGCCGGTCGCGCACCGGCTGAACTGCTGGCGGCGCTGGCTCCCCGGCTCGGCCCTGAGCGGCTGCTGGACTTCCTGCTGCGTGTCGGCCCCTATGGCGACGGCTTCGGCGCGACGCCCGACGGTCTGACGCTGGCAAAGCTGGAGACGCAACCGCACGGCATGGACCTGGGATCGCTTCAACCGCGCATCCCCGAAGTATTGCGTACGCCGTCGGGCAAAATCGAGCTGGCGCCTGAGCAACTGCTGGCGGATGTGGCGCGGCTATTAGCCTCGCTCGACCGACCGCAACCGTCGGATACCACGCTGCTGCTGATTGGCCGACGAGAACTGCGCTCGAACAACTCATGGATGCACAATCTGCCGTCGCTGGTGAAGGGCAAAGAAACCTGCACACTGCTGATTGCGCTTGACGACGCAACGCGGCTGGGGCTGGCGGATGGCGCGCGGGCGCACATTACATCGGCAACCGGCAGCATAGTCGAGGCGCCGGTCGAGGTGACCGATGCGATGCTGCCCGGCGTGGTGAGCCTGCCGCACGGCTGGGGACACGGCCAGCCCGGCTCGCGCATGCGCGTGGCGGCGGAGCATGCGGGCGCCAACATGAATCGCCTCACCGAGTCGGCGCGCATCGAGCCGCTCTCTGGCGACGCGATCCTCTCCGGCACGCCAGTGCAGGTGGCTCCTGTGGAGGCAGATATGTCGAGCGCACAGGTACGCGCGCCATCGCAAGTTGCCAGCAGGTAAACCCGCGCCTCCGGGCCTGATCGGCCACGAGCAGCCCTGCCTGCGCGGGCTGGAGACATGCAGGAGCGTCCAGTGGACGCCCGCGCCTGCCCATCACACTTGTAGGGGCCACCCGTGGCGGCCACCATCGCACAACCAACCATATTTCATCACAACGGAGCGACACTATGACCACCTCAGAACCGCTAGCTCCTGCTGAGGCGCCCACCGATCCCTTCGACATCTTCAGCCCGGCGTTCTCGCAGAATCCCTATCCCTTCTACGCCTGGCTGCGCGATCATGATCCCGTGCACTGGGGGGTCGCGTCGGATGTCGGTGAGCCGGGCATGTGGCATATTGCGCGCTATGCCGACGTTCTTCACATCCTGCGAGAACCACGCTTCATCCACAGGACGCGTCCCTCCCTCGGCGAGCTACCACCACCCGTCGCGCTTTTTCTGGAGCTTGCCGGGCAATCGCTGCTCTTCAATAATCCACCGGCGCATACACGCCTGCGTCGCCTCGTCGGCAAAGCCTTCACGCCACGCGCCATCGAGGATTTGCGGGTACAGGTCGTCACGACCAGCGATGCGCTGCTGGCTGAACTGTGGGAGCGTGAGCGCTTCGATGTGGTGCGCGACTATGCCCAGCCACTGACACTGACGATCATCTCGGCGATGCTGGGCATTCCCAAAGAGGCGCAGCCACAGATATTGACCTGGGCGAATGCGCTGGTGCGGGCGGTGGATTGCAAACGGTCGCCAGAGGTGTTCGTGCAGGCAGGCGCCGTCGCGGAGGAGATCTACGCCTACTTTGTGGAGTTGATCGAGCGCACGCGCCGCCAGCCTGACGAGAGCATCCTGAGCGCGCTGATCCAGGCGCACGACGCTGGGGACTCGCTGAGTGAATCGGAGATTGTGGTGACGGCGACGACGCTGCTGATGGCGGGCCACGAGACGACGGTAAACCTAATCGGCAACGGCGTGGCGGCGCTGCTACGCACTCCCGACCAGTTGGCATTGCTGCGCGCCCAGGCCGATAACCCACAACTGGTGGCCGACGCCGTGGAGGAGTGCCTGCGCTACGATGCGCCGAGCCAGATGACCTCGCGTATCGCCTCAACGGATGTGGAGGTGGGTGGCGTGCGCGTGCAAGAGGGGCAGTCGGTCAATCTCCTGCTCGGCTCCGGAAATCGCGATCCCGAAGCCTTCAGCGATCCTGACAGATTCGACATCACCCGCAGCGAGAACCGCCACCTCTCATTCGGCATGGGTATCCACTACTGTCTGGGCGCTCCATTGGCGCGTGTGGAAGGGCAGGTGGCGCTTCCCGCGCTGGCGCAACGCTTCCCCACGCTGCAAATGGCGCCCGAGGGCGTGACCCAGCGCGACACCATCGGCTTCCGTGGGCTGGCGCGGCTGATCGTCAGGCAGCGCGCATAACGGCTGAAGTCACCGTGTTTTGTAGGGGCGCCTGGCGGACGCCCGCGCTCCGACGCCTGCCATATGGCCGCTCTTGGCATTGAAATGCCGGAGTACAGTACGGAGCGGGGCCGAAGTCCCTGCTGCGTAAGGGCGCCACTCTGGGAAATCAGCGAATAATGAGGTAAACGAATCATGCAGGCAACACAAACTGTAACATTCAGCGCGCCATCATATATCACCGTCAATGGGCATCGGATCGCCTATGAGGAGGTGACACCGCCCATGCCAAAGGGGACGGTTGTGCTGATTACAGGGCTGGCGTCCAAGCGGCAGGGCTGGCGCAAGCAACTCCCCGACTTTGGGCAGACCTACCGCACGCTCGTGCTCGATAACCGCGACATCGGCGATAGCGATCCCGTGGCCGAACCATATCGCACGGCGGATCAGGCGGATGATGTGGCGGCGCTGCTGCGCGAGCGGGGCATAGATAGCGCGTCGGTGGTCGGCATCTCGATGGGTGGCTTCATCGCGCTGGAACTGGCGCTACGCCACCCCGATCTGGTGGAGAAGCTGGTGTTGACCTCGACCTCGGCGGGTGGTCGAACGCATGTCCAGCCGAGTTGGAACATCACGATGCTCTTGTTGCTGCCTCGACTGGTCCCGCCATTCCTGCGACCTGAACCAGGCGCCGCAGCGAAGCGCACCTATGCGCGCATCATGGCGTCCGACTACTGCGCCAGCCATCCCGACGACTGGGAGAGCATCGCAGAGATTGCGCGTCACAATCCCCAGCCAGTCGCCGCGTATCGTCGTCAGTTAGCCGCCTGCCAGCAGCACGACGCAGCCAGTCGCCTGGGCGAGATACACGTTCCCACGCTCATCATCCACGGCGCGGTTGATCCGCTGATCCCGCCTGCCAACGGCGTCTATCTGGCGGAACACATCCCCGGCGCGCGACTGATTCTGTACCCCGACACCGGCCATATTCCCATCGTCGAACGCGCCACCGACTACAACCGCGATGTGCTGGCGTTCCTGGCTGAGTAAGCGGTTGGCCCTTCATGTGGGCGCGATGTAGCAGCGCAGCATAGCCGCCTGCTCCTCACCGGCTGGCACACGTGTGTTAGGGACGCTAGCGATACAGCGCCATCCTTTGCCCTCATACAGGGCAATGGCGCTGCGGTCGTGGTCGAGCACTTCAAGGGCGGTTTGCAGGCCGCGACTATGCGCTTCGTCGCAGACCTGGGCCAGCAGAGCGGCGCCAACACCACGCCTCCGCGCACTCGGCGCAACGAACAGCCTTGCGACGACGCCAATATGCTCTGGCGGCCAGCCAGTGGCCGCAGCCCACAGGGGAGCGGAAGGTTCGCCTACCGCGCTGCACAGTGCCACATGGCCGATCACCGCATGCTCATCTTCAGCAACCCAGGCGGCCAGCAGGTTATGTGGGTTCAGCCGTCGGCTCGGATCGGCGGGCCAGCGCAAGGGATAGCCATCCGCAGCGTGAACATCAGCCAGCAGCCGAACACAGGCAGCCATGTCGTCTGAGACGCGGTCGCGTATGATCATCATGCGCCTGCTTCGAGTTGGAGCAGCCACTCAGCGACCTCGGCGTTACGCGCATTGGCAAACCCGCTGCCCTCACCGATAATCCGGAAGCCGCACTTTTCCAGTACGCGCAGCGAGGCGCCATTGTCTTTGGCCACACGAGCATAGAGCGGACGCTCTTGAAGCAACTCGAGAAGCAATGAGAGCGCCTGCGTGGCGATGCCTCTACCCCAGTACTGCTTGCCAATCCAGTAGCTGACCTCTCGCTCCCGATGACCCGACTCTTCTGTGATAAAGCTGGCGATGTTGCCAACTACTTGCCCATCAAGAATGATCGTCTGATTCAGATTCGAGCCATTACCCAGAATTTGCGCCCAGTGCGCCATGAACGCCTGTCGATCCGCCGGATTCTTCGCGGTGAATGCCGCCATGACGTTCGCACCGGGGTCAAGTTGCTGCTCGAAGAAGATTGGCAAATCGCTTGCCTCTACATCGCGCAGGAGAACGGTGTTTGCCATGCTCTGTATCCACTCCTTCGCCAATTGACGCTGCACACAAACACCATGAAGCCCATTCGCTCCTGCAATGGCGAAGCGCTAGACAGGAGCACATGGCTACACATTCAAGCTAGCGTTTGCGGCCCTTCTTGACAGCGATCTGTGGCGATTGCGTATGGTAGTCGGTGGCCTGCTCGAAGGCGTCAGCCACGCGCAGCAACGTCGCCTCGCCCAGCGCCGGACCGATCAGGTGAACGCCGACTGGCAGACCCTCGCTGAAGCCACCGGGCATCGAGAGGCCAGCGATCCCCGCCAGATTGGCCGGAATGGTAAATACGTCGTTGAGGTACATCGCATACGGGTCGGCGGTCTTGGCGCCGAACTTGAAGGCGACATCCGGCGTCGTCGGCCCCAGTAGCACATCGAAACGCTCGAAGGCGCGGTCGAAGTCCTGCTTGATCAGCGTGCGCACCTTCTCGGCCTTCAGGTAGTAAGCGTCGTAGTAGCCGGAGGAGAGCGCATAGGTCCCTAGCATGATACGCCGCTTGACCTCGGCGCCAAAGCCCTCGGCGCGGGTCTTCGACATCATCTCGACGATGCCACCGCTCAGGTCACGGGTGGAGGTGGTATATTTCACGCCGTCGTAGCGGGCCAGATTGGCGCTGCACTCGGCAGGCGCGATGATGTAGTACGCCGCGATGCCATACTTCGTATGCGGGAGCGAACACTCGCCCACCTCGGCGCCCAGCGACTCAAGCGTTTTGATCGCCCGCTCGATCACGGCGCGCACACCTGGCTGCACGCCCTCGACCATATACTCCTGCGGCACGCCGACCCGCAGCCCCTTGATGTCACCAGTCAGCGCCGCCAGATAGTCAGGGACCGGCGCATCCAGTGAGGTGGAGTCGAGCGGATCGTAGCCCGCGATGGCCTGCATCATCAGCGCCGCGTCACGCGCCGAACGGGTGAACGGGCCGATTTGATCGAGCGACGAGGCGAAAGCGATCAGTCCGAAGCGCGAGACGCGCCCATACGTCGGCTTGAGCGCGACGGTGTTGGTGAGCGCGCCCGGCTGGCGCACCGAGCCGCCAGTATCGCTGCCCAGCGACGCCATCGCCTCGCCCGCCGCCACCGCCGCCGCCGAGCCACCACTGCTGCCCCCCGGCACACGCTCCAGATCCCACGGATTGCGGGTGGGGAAGAACGCTGAGTTTTCGGTGGAGGACCCCATGGCGAACTCATCCATATTGGTCTTGCCGAGTGTCACGGTGTGGGCGGCGCGCAGCCGCTTCACCACCGTCGCGTCGTAGGGCGGGATGAAGTGTTCGAGGATGCGTGAGGAGCAGGTGGTGCGTATGCCACGCGTGCAGAGGACATCCTTGAGCGCCAGCGGAATGCCCGCCAGCGGCCCCAGTTCGGCGTTCTCGCGGCGCAGTTCGTCTACACGCTCCGCCTGGCGCAACGCCTCGGTATCGGTGACGGTGACGAAGGCGCGCACGCTGCCCTCCACCTGCTCGATGCGGTCGAGATGAGCGCGGGTCAATTCCACCGCCGAAATCTCACGGCGACGCAGCAGTTCCGCCGCCTCAGAAACTGTTATTTGCCACAGGTCCGCCACGCGATCTACTCCTCTATTCAGCGTCGTCCAGCACGGCGCGCACACGGATGAAGTCGCCCTCACGAGACGGCGCATTCTCCAGCAACAGGTCGGGGTCCACCGAGGGGCGAGGCTGATCCTCCGCCATCACATTGCGCAATGGCAGCACATGCGCCGTGGCGGGAACCTGACTGGTATCGGCCTCACTCATCAGGTTGATGTGTTCGAGGATGCCTGATAGCTGATCGCGCAGTTGCTCGCGCTCTTTCTCCGTCAGCGCCAGCCGGGCCAGCAGCGCCACATGGTCCACCGTCTCGCGGTCAATGCTCATCGTATCCTCCGTATCATCATGTCGTCATAGTATCGCCAGCGCGTCAGCGGGCGTCCCTACAACCCGCATCGTGGCGCCGAGCGGAACGATGGCCACTCGCCCACGCACAGGGACTTCAGTCCCTCTACCGTCCGTACTCCGGCGCCAAGGCGCCGTCAGTGCCGGATGCGAAAGCCGCTGAACTCGCCAGTTGTGGCGCCCCAGGTGGTCTCGACCTCGCTCACCTCGGCGCTGGATGGCCCGCGACGTAGCAGATCGAGATAGCTGTTCAGCGCGGCGCGCGGACCCTCAGCAACGACCTCCACTGAACCATCGCGCAGGTTGCGGGTGTAGCCACTCAGGCCCAGCGCACTCGCCCGCCGCTGCGCGAAGAAGCGGTAGCCGACGCCCTGCACCTCGCCCTTCACACGAGTTTCGAGCCGCGCCCGCTCATCGCTAGCCCGACCATCGTTCACTGGAGTTTCCTCCAACGGCACAGTATAGCACCACTACTCACTGTCATGCCGCGCCTGCTGATCTTTGCGCTGCTCCACCATTGGGATCAACTGCTGGCGAATCTGGCGCCAGGTGTTGTTCAGGAAGTCAGGCATCACTTTGACATCGGCCAGCACCGGCATGAAGTTGGTGTCGCCATTCCAGCGCGGCACAATGTGGAAGTGGGTATGATCGGCGATGCCCGCGCCTGCTACTGCGCCCTGGTTGATGCCCATGTTGAAGCCCTGTGGACCCATCGCCGCCGTCAATGCAGCCAGGCAGAGTTGCGCCGTCTCCATGATCTCCGTCAACGTTGGCGCATCGAGTTGCTGGATGCCCGGCACATGGGCGTAGGGCGCGATCATCAGGTGGCCGTTGTTATAGGGATACAGATTCATGATCACAAAGCAGCGTTCGCCGCGATAGAGCAGCAGATTCTCCTCGTCGCGGTCCTGCTGCGGCTTGACGCAGAAGATGCACCCGGCTTCTTGCTCACCACTGCCGCCGATATAGGTCATGCGCCAGGGCGCCCAGAGATGTTGCATGCCGCTCAACCTTCCTGTCAACGCTATGAGCCTGTCGTCTGCCATCACGCTGTCACTACCTGACCCTGTCACTACCTGAAAATGGCGGGCAGCGGCGACATATAGCCAATCGCAAAGCAGATGGCGAACAGGATGATGCAGATCACAAACCAGGTCATCAGACTGATGCCGCAACTGCGCCCGTCGCGTAGCGTCTCCTCGGCGGAAGCGCCGCCCCGACCAGCACGCACAGTGGCATCCGCGTCAAGCTCCGAGATGGGGCGTGACGGCAGCCGCAAGCGGGGAGCGCCGCCGAAATTTACACCGCCAGCGTAGCCCGGGTAATCCGACGCCGGGCGGGTGGCGCCTGCATCAACCGCTGTTTGTGCGCCTGCGTTCAATGGGAGCGGATCGGTTGGCGCAAGCAGGGTGGCGCTGGCGGTCGGCACCTCGGCCAGCCACTGGCGGCGCGGCGCCATCGTCTCCTCATTGGACCATGCCAGCGTGCGCTGTACCGTCGCGCGGGCTACACGCAGGGCAGGCGGTGTCTGCGAGGGGACGGATGGACGCGCCAGCGCCAGCCGTTGCGCCTCATCTTCGAGCGCAATCGCCAGTGTCTCGGCGTCGCGGATCGCCTGTGGGTGGTCACGCTCGACGCTTCGCAGCGTCAGCGCGCGCAATGACTCTGGCACATCAGCGCGAAACGTCCGCCGCGCGGTGTCGGTTGGCGTGGTAAGCAACTGCCAGAGCAGCAACCCTGTCGCCCACACGTCACGCTCTACCTCTGCGTGGCGCCAGAAGTCATCGCGCACGCCAGCATCTGCAGCAGTTGCAGCAGTTGACGCTTCACTGTCTCCACTGTCATCAATAGCGCCATCTGCAACAGTCATCGAGCGCGCAACGGCGCGGGCCATTGCGGTGAAATATGTTTCATCCGGCGGCAGGCTGAAGTTGTTGATGCGCACAATGGCGTGGCGGTCCACCAGCACAGCGGCAGGCGTCAGGTCGCCATGCGTCATCTCGCGGCCATGCGCATAGGCGACGGCGCGCGCGATCTGGCCGACAAGATCAACCGCACGCAGTGAAGGGGCGCCATCCTGTAGATAGACGCTCAGTGGTCGCGCCGCCACATACTCCTGAATCAGGAACAGCTCGTCGTCGCGGGTATAGGCGTCGTAGGCGGTGATGGTCGCCGGATGCGCCAGCGCCGCCGTCTTGCGTAGCGCCTGACGATAAGCGTCACTCAACGCTGGTGGCGTCACCTTGACGACGATGGGGCGCTGCAAGATGGCGTCCTGCCCGCGATAGACCGCGCAGAGCGCGCCATGCGCCAGCAGTTCAGTGAGTTCGTAGCGGCTGCCCAATCGCAAACCCAGATAGGTCGCGTTCGCTCCGCCCGTCGCTTCCGTTGTGGTGGATTCCGGCGCCACAGCTTCCCTCATCTCTCCGTCACTCCTGCCATGTGCCAGACTTTTACTGGCTCCCGGCGGCGAACGGAACATCGGCGCAAAGGATGTGCCAGCATGTCAGGCCGTCATCAGCGTATTATAGCTGATTTTGCCACGTCTTGTGCGTCGCTCGCTATCAGTTGCGGTTCATCGCCAGCCAGAGTGCGCCGTCCAGCGCCGCAAACGGCTCAAGCGCTCCAGGAACAATCTGCGCTATCGCCTCGCCGGGCGCATACGCTGCACAGAGCGCGTGTGTCTGCTGATTGAGTGGCGCAAAGTAGGCGTCGCCCGCCGCTGCCAGCGCGCCGCCCACGACGATCAGCCCTGGATCGAGCATGGCGATCAGGTTGGCGAACGTCAGCGCCAACGCCTCACGCGCCGCGCTGACAACCTCAGTTGCCGCCAGATCGCCTTCCGCCGCAAGCTGCACCACCTGCGCCGCCGTCATCGCCTCGGCACGCCCACCAGAGATACGTAGCATCGCCGCCGTACTCTCATCGCTCGCCGACGCCCTGCCAATCGCATTGCGCACTAATGATTGCGCCGACGCCAGTGGATCGAGATGGCCCTTGATGCCACAGGCGCACCGGGGTCCATCCGGCGCGACGAACCAGTGACCCAGCCGCCCGGCGCGACCATGCGTTCCCCGCGCGATACGTCCATCCAGCACATACGCGGAGGTGACGTTACGCCCAAGCGACACATAGAGCAACGATATTTGCCCTTGTCCCACGCCTAGATGCGCCTCGGCCAGCGCCGCCGCAGCGGTGGCCGTCTCGATGCAAACATGCCCACCCCACCGTTCGGCAAGCCGCTTCGCAAGCGGGTAGCCTTCCCATCCTTCAGCAGAACGCATGCCCAGGATGCGCCCACGTTCGCTATCTGCCTCGCCCTGAAACGCAACACCGATGCTGAGGGCATTCGGCGACGCATCCACGACGTAACCGCTCTCCTGTAGCGTCCGCTCGATCAGCGTGTGTAGGGCTTCTAGCGCGGCTGCGGGTGATGGTGGAGTGGGCAGACGCGCATACCAGCGCCGTTGTGAGCGCGTACATGATAGAGCAGGTGAATTATCAGCACGCGCTGCGTTCGCCAGCGCCGCCGTCAGTCGGGTGGCGCTCTCGGCGATCTCTACGCCAATCGCCACACGCTCGCCAATAGAGTCGCCTGCCTGATTGGATGACTCGATCATCCCAACACCTCACACTTCTGTTTCTTATGCTATCAAGTGAAGCAAGTGAAGCAAGGGTAGCAGGCTCGTAGTCGCTCCGTCTGTTCGTTGCTATCCATACAGATCGTGATGATGCCTGCGATGATAGCTCCCTGTGCTTCTAGCAGGTGGATGGCTGCGCTCACCTGCGCGCCCGTCTCGATCCACTCGTCGGCCACCAGCACACGCATACCATGCACAAGCGCGGTGGCGCTTAGTTCGAGCGACTTGCGCTGGCCGGAGTAATCAACAAACTCGACGGCGTTCGCGGGAACTGGCAGCTTC
>JBDTAI010000049.1:0-7949 GCA_039924685.1 Ktedonobacterales bacterium | reverse complement strand
GTCTGCGGCCACGCCAGCGCCAGATCATCCGCCTGGGCCTCGAAGAACGCTGGTCGCGTCCCCGCATCTGCGCCTATCTGCACAACATCAGCCTCAAAACACTCGAGCGCGATCAGGCCGAGGCGCTCGACATCCTTGCGCGCCTGTGAGCGGCCAGCCGAGCGCGCACCGCAGCGCGCACCGCATGGAGGGGCGTCCGATGGACGACCATGCAGCATTGGCTCCTTACGTCCGACCGGCCAGCGGCTGAAGCCGCGCCTGGAGGCCATTGGCCACAAAGCCCGCCTGCGCAGGCGGGAGACGGGTATAGGGGTGATGTCGTTGTGTCATGCTATACTGAGGCTACCGGTGTTTCTTCACCGCCACATCCCTTGTCAACAGGCCAGGATATGTAGCTCACAGGCTGTGCAGACAGCTTTCGCCAAACGTCCAGACGCCCCTACAACAGAACCGCAACAGCGTACAACGGGAGTGCTACAGATGGCAGACGACGAGCAACCAGAACGACCACCAGAGATTGCATACGATGTGTTCAGCCAGGTAGATATTCGCGTTGGCGAGATTGTTGCCGTGGAGGACTTCCCACGAGCGCGCAAACCCGCCTACAAGCTCCAGATTGATTTCGGGCCAGCGATTGGCGTGAAGTGGTCAAGCGCCCAGGCGACGAACTATACGAAAGAGGAGTTGCTGCATCGGCAGGTGTTGGCCGTCGTCAACCTGCCACAGAAAAACATCGCCGGATTCCGCTCCGAGGTGTTGACGCTTGGCGTCCCCGGCGCGGATGGCGATCTGTCGCTGCTCATGCCGAGCCACCGCGCCGTGCCGGGCGGGCGCATGTATTGAAATCCTCTGCAACCCCTCTCCTCGCAGGAGAGGAGTTGGGGGTGAGGTGCAGTGGCATCTTCCCTCACGTCTTCGGCGCTATTTGCATTTTTGTTGCGATGGCGTATAATTGCCCCACTAAGTCTTGTGTGAGATTTGGCTGAGTTTTGCCGTAATACGTAGTAACCCATGAATCAGCCTCATCATCGCTCACCTCTCTACCTATCGAGCGATGCCTGGGCTACACAAGTGGGTCTCTCTATCCCTATGGTCTCACCAGCGGCGTGCCTTGTCTGAAGTGTCTCTTGCATGGTCAAGGCAAGACACGAGATGCGCGAGGCGGATACGGCGCCAGGTGAAACGTTTGCGCACTCGTTTTAGTGGAGGTGCAGAAACCGGTATGCGGTCTTCAACATTCATGCGGGCTGCGGTCCGCGTCTCGCTCGTGGCAGTCTTCGCTGCGGGCCTCTCACTCGCCGCCTGCGGTCCCAGCAGCAGCAGCGGCAACAAAGACCTGGTGATCGGCACGCTGCTGCCCGTCTCCGGCACCGATGCAGGCGTTGGTCTGCCCACCCAGTATGGCGCTGATCTCGCCATCTCGCAGAATGCGGATCTGGGCAACGGCTACAAGTTGAGCGTCTTGCATGAGAACTACGATGGCGCGAATGGCGCTGATACGTCTATCGGCGCTGCGGACGCAACCACGCTGATCAACAACACGAAGGTTGTCGCCGTGGTCGGCCCCTTCAACAGTGGCATCGCCAAAGTGACGATTCCGATCACCAACGGCGCCGGCCTGACGATGATCAGCCCGACCAACACCAACCCTGGCCTCACCAAAGAGCCTTATGCGGCGGCCAACGACATCATCTTCAGCCAGTTGCACCCCGCTGGCAAGCCCGACGCCTACTTCCGCACCTGCGGCACCGATGACGTGCAGGGCAAGGTAGATGGCGACGTGGCGGCTGCCGCGCCGGTCAACGGCACCAAGGCATACGTCGTGGATGACTCGACGGTGTATGGCAAGGGTCTTGCGCTCCAGTTCACCAATGAGTTCAAGGCAAAGGGTGGAACCGTCGTTGGTACGGCGGAGATCACGGCCACGCAGATCAGCACGGCCCCGCAGCTCGCCTCACAGATCATCAGCGCCGGACCCGATGTGGTCTTCTACGGCGGTGTCACCTCACAGGGCGGCGGCGCGCTGAAGAAAGACCTCTTCGACAAGGGCTACACGAAGCCAATGGTTGGTGGTGATGGCATCGCCGACGATCCCCAGTGGCTCGTGACAGCAGGCGACGGCGCCGTGAACACCTTCGGCACCGTGGCGGCTCCTGGCGTCTCCACGCTGACCTCCGCTGCTGCAACCAAGTTCAAGAGCGACTACACCAGCTACGTCGCTGGCAAGCCCAACAACGACCTGCTGCCCTATAGCGTGCAGGCATATGACGACGCCATGATCGAGATCACGGCGATCAAGAGCTTGATCTCGGCTGGCAAAGATGTCACCCGCGCCAATGTGCGCGATGCGGTAGCGGGCATCAACTACAACGGCCTGACCGGTAACATTCACTTCGACAGCAACGGCGACAACGCTGGCACGAAGGTCTTCAGCGTCTACACCGTGGACAACACCAAACAGTGGGTCTTCCTGTCGCAAGTGACCGCCTAGTTTCAGACTGTTTCAGACTGTTTGTGAGCGTGTGTGACTGGATGAGGCGATTGCTGCTTCCAGTTACACACAAACGCTCAGTTCAGCCGGGTTGTTAAAACCCGACCATGCAACGTTCTTTCGTGTGCTGAGGCAGGCTCTTGTCCGCAGGAGTCTGCTTCGCGCTATCTGGCATAACTCGCCAGGCCTCTGGTATCCTACAAGTGAACCCATCAGAGCCTTCAGGCTCCGTCCTCGTCTGTGCGCCGACCTTCAAGGCCGAGCGCGTCTCGAATCCACATGCTGTCCGTGCTCCGGCCCAACCAGCGAGGCCGTGAGCGCCTGGATCATCCAATAGCATCTGCCGCCCAGAGAGCAGGCGGTGGCAAGGGAGGGAATGGCGCATGCTGACACTTGCCACGCTGTTGGCGGGGGGGCAGGGGAGCAATATCTTTGTCCAGCAGATCGAGAACGGCATCACACTCGGCGCCGTCTATGCGCTCGTCGCGCTGGGATACACCCTGGTCTACGGCATCATCGAGCTGATCAACTTCGCCCACGGCGATATCTTTATGTGGAGTACTGTCGTCATACTCGCCGTTGTGCAGGGATTCGGCTTCAAAAGTCCGCTTGGCGGGCTGGCGCTGGTTGGCCTGCTGTTGTTGTTGATCGTCATCGGTATGGTGGTTTCGGCCACGCTCAACGTGACGGTTGAGTACTTCGCCTACCGCCCGTTGCGCAAGGCGCCGCGTCTCGCGCCACTGATCGCCGCTATCGGCGTCTCCTTTATCCTCGAAACTATCGCCGAACTCTGGCGAGGTTCCGGGCCTGTCGCCTTCCCCACCATCTTCCCCACGAATGGCTTCTATATCCTTGGCGCGCGGGTCAACTATCTCGACATCTTCATCCTGGTGCTGGCGCTGGCGCTGATGTATGCGCTCAACGTCTTCATCCAGCAAACACGCATGGGCCGCGCGATGCGCGCCGTAGCGCAGGACCCCGAAGCGGCGGCGCTGATGGGCGTCAACATCAACCGCACGATCTCGACCACTTTCCTGATTGGTGGCGCGCTGGCGGGCGCTGCGGGTGTGATCTACAGCATGTATAATGGGCAGGTCTGGTTCTTCACCGGCTTCGAGCTTGGCTTGATCGCCTTCACTGCCGCCGTGTTGGGTGGCATCGGCAATACCTATGGCGCGGTGCTGGGTGGCTTCGTGATCGGCTTGATCGAGTCGCTGGCGATCCAGTATATTCCCAATGGCACCACCATTGGTGATGCGGTGGTCTTCGCCATCCTGGTGCTGATCCTGGTCCTGCGACCCTCCGGTCTGCTTGGCCAACAAGTGCCGAATAAGGTCTGAGGAGGGGACGACACATGCTTATACAATACAGGAGATCGGTGGACGAAATCCGCCAGACACTCAGCACCACCAATATTGCTGGTCGCCCCCTCTCATGGTACCTCGGTGGCTGGCGTCTTGGTATCTTCTTCCTGGCGCTGGCGCTGATCTTCCCCTGGACGCTCTCGGACCAGACGCTGGTGGTTGACGCCATCTCCATCGGCATCTATGTGTTGCTGGCGCTGGGCCTGAATATCGTCGTCGGCTATGCTGGTCTGCTGGACCTGGGCTATGTCGCCTTCTTCGTCATCGGCGCGTATACCGTGGCGGTTGGCACCAGCGGCTTTCTGCAAAACAGCAAGGGCCAAACCTTCACGATTCCCACCGCCTCGTTCTGGGTGCTGCTGCCAATTGCGGCGCTGGCGGCGGGTCTCTTCGGCGTATTGCTCGGCGCGCCCACGTTGCGGCTGCGTGGTGACTACCTCGCCATCGTCACACTGGGCTTCGGCCAGATTGTGCCGAGTATCTTTGCCTATGTGCCATATTTCTTCAGCAACATCGGTATGAGCGCACTGCCACCCCCAGATGTTGGCCCAATTACCTTCTCCGATCCGCTCAACAACCTGCCGTTCTACTATCTGACGCTGGCGCTGGTGGTGCTGGTGATCCTCGCTGTGGCAGCGCTGCGCGATTCCAGCCTGGGCCGCGCCTGGGTCGCCATCCGCGAGGATGAGACGGCGGCGGCGGCATCCGGCATCAATCTGGTGCGGACGAAGCTGCTGGCCTTCGGCCTGGGCGCGGTGACCGGCGGCATTGGTGGCGCGCTCAACGCCGCCTATCTCAAGACCATCGCCCCCTCCGACTTCAACTTTGACATCTCGATCACGATCCTGATCATGATCGTGCTGGGTGGCATCGGCAGCATCCCCGGCGTGATCCTCGGCGCGATTGTGCTGCGTTTCATTGATGTCTATCTGATCGGCAACGTCAGTAACGCGGTGCAAACCAACCCGTTCACGGCCCATCTGCTCGGCGGCATTGACCTCAATCAGTCCAAGTACCTGATCTACGGGATCATCCTGGTCCTGATGATTCTGCTGCGACCACAGGGATTGATACCCAACACCAGACGCTCACGCGAGTTAGCAGGTATCGGCGCCTCAGTGGAGGGCGCCTCGGCGGTTGGCCTGCTGGCCCGCGAAGAGAGCGAGAGCGTAGAGACCGCCGCAGATGATCAGGGTTCGACCTCGGAGGCGTCGTCGTTTGCAGGCGCTGGGTCCGATGCGCAGGGACGGGAGGGCTAGCAGATGGCTGAAAGAACAGCGAACGACGCTGTCATCAATGGCGCAGCGGCGGCTCCGCCGACAACTGGCGGAACACTGCTCCATCTGGCGGGCATCTCCAAAGCCTTCGGTGGCCTGTCGGCGGTGGATGGCATAGACCTTGACATCCAGCAAGGGCAAATCTACAGCATCATTGGCCCCAACGGCGCTGGCAAGACAACCGCGTTCAACCTGATTACCGGCGTCTACAAGCCCGACACAGGCTCGATGATCTTCGACGGGCGCTCCATCGCGGGCCTCTCGCCCGATCGTGTGTTGCGGCGCGGCATTGCACGCACCTTCCAGAATATCCGCCTGTTCAACAACATGACGGTGCTGGAAAACGTGCTGGTGGGCCAGCATATCCGCTTCCCCAGTGACCTCTTCTCCATCATGCTGCACCTGCCCAACTATCGCCATGCCGAACGCACCGCCATCGCCTGGGCGCTGGAACTGCTCGGCTTCTTTGGGCCGGAGATGGTCGCCCGCCAGAACGAGTACGCCGCCAACCTTTCGTATGCCGAGCGGCGGCGCGTCGAGATCGCCCGCGCGCTGGCCTCCAACCCCAAGTTGTTGCTGCTCGATGAGCCAACAGCGGGCATGAACGACGCCGAGACCGCCGACGCGATCACCTACATCCAGCAGCTGCGGCGCGACTTCCATCTGACGATTCTGCTGATCGAGCACAAACTTCAGGTGACAATGGGCATCTCGGACCGCATCGCCGTGCTCGACTATGGCAGGAAGATCGCTGAGGGAGTTCCGGCGGAGATTCAGAATAACCCACAGGTCATCGAGGCATACCTGGGACGCAAGGCGGAGGTGTAGCGAATGAGCAGTATGACGGCTTCGAATGCGGCGACCAATCCAGCGGCGCAAGCAGGAGATACGACGCTGGCGCTGGAAGGCGTCAACACCTACTATGGACCGAACCACGTGCTGCGCGACCTCTCGCTGACGGTGCGACGCGGCGAGATTGTCTGTCTGTTGGGGGCCAATGCCGCTGGCAAGACGACGACGATGAAGACGATCTTCGGGCTGGTGAAGCCGCGTACCGGGCAGGTGGTGCTCGAAGGCGAGCGCATTGACACCCTCACCACTGATCAGGTGATCAAGCGTGGGCTGGCGCTGGTGCCAGAGGCGCGGCGGGTATTCCCGCGGATGAGTGTGCGTGAGAACCTGGAGATGGGCGCCTTCATGAGCAACGACCGCGCCGCCATCCAGGAGGGCATCGAACAGGTCTATGCGCTCTTTCCGCGCCTCAAGGAGCGCGACAAGCAGCTTGCGGGTACGATGTCGGGTGGCGAGCAGCAGATGCTGGCAATGGGCCGCGCATTGATGGCCCGCCCGCGCCTGATCTGCATGGACGAGCCTTCGATGGGCCTCTCACCAATCCTGGTGCAGACCGTCTTCGATACAATCCAGACGATCCGCAAGCAGGGGGTAACGGTCTTCCTGGTGGAACAGAACGCCTTTATGGCGCTCAACATCGCCGACCGTGGCTATGTGTTGCAGCAGGGCAACATCGTGCTGACCGACACCGCAAAGAACCTGCTGACCAACGATGTCGTGCGCCGCGCCTACCTGGGTGGCTAGACCTTACCCCATCTATAGATTGTAGGGGCGTCCGGTGGACGCCCGCATCCTGGCACGACGATAGAAAGACACCTGACATGCCACATGCGAATGCGGAGCGCGTGCAGGCGGCGCTGGCCGCACAGGGGATCACGGCGCAGGTGGTGGAGCTAGCTGATTCCACCCGCACTGCCGCCGAAGCCGCCGCTGCGATTGGCACAACAGTGGCGCAGATCGCCAAGAGCCTCGTCTTTCTGGCGGGCGACGAACCAACGCTGGTGATTGCGTCGGGCGTGAACCGTGTGGATACGGGCAAGCTCGCCGCGCATCTTGGCATCGAGCGCGGCGCGATCAAGCGAGCCGACGCCGATACCGTGAAACGGCTGACGGGTTTCCCAATTGGCGGTGTGGCGCCCGTCGCGCATGCCACGCCGCTGCGCACATTCCTCGACCGCGACCTTCTGCAGTATGACGTGATCTGGGCGGCGGCGGGAACTCCCCATGCCGTCTTTCGCACCACACCGCAAGACGTACAGCGTGCGGCTGGCGCCGAGATCATTGACGTGCGCGAAGAACCAGCGCCGAGCTAACTTTAGTGTCGGTTACGTCGAAACTTCTGCTCCAGCCACTCCAGCACGGCGCGCTGATCATCTATCGTCGCCCGCCGGATCTGCGCCAGCAGATGTACCCGGCTGGGTGTAGGTGGCGCTGTATTTTGTAGCCCCTCGTTACAATTGTTGCAAATCGCGCGCAGGTTATCCGACTCGTCGGAGCCACCTTTGGACTTGTCTATGATGTGGCCCAGCGTCAGCCGTACAACGCGGGCTAGATCGAAAGGATCGGGGTCGCCAGCGGCGAGGCCGCACATCTGGCAGGTATGTCCATCGCGCTCAAAGACAAATGCGCGGGTCTCTTTCGAGATGGCACGTGGCTCTGCTGGGCGCCGCTCGGCAGTCTCTAGCAGGTATTGTCCCGGTTTGAGGTCACTACGATCCTTATCAGTCAGAATCTGATAGCCGAACTCGGTACGCAATTCGCGCACACGCCGCGCCCACTCGGAAACGCCTCCAGAGGCGCGACGTAATTCTTCGCCCTCGATCACGCGCCCACTATTCGCTAACAAATAGTCAAGGATACGCTGACGGGAACTCTTCTTTGCATGTTCCTCTTGCGGCGCATCATTACCCTGTCCTTCAGGTGGCTCGTCCGGCATGCCTTCATGTCCTATCCCAGAAGCGCAAG
>JBDTAI010000048.1:0-9109 GCA_039924685.1 Ktedonobacterales bacterium | reverse complement strand
TTGCCCCATTCGGGTTCGACTGGCTCTTCGCTCGCTTGCAGCTCCCCAGTCACGTTTCGCCGGTCTCCGCGCCCTTCATCGGCTGCTGGCCCCGCAGGCATCCCCCCAGTACCCCTCACCGCTTGGCAGTGCCTGCAAAACACCTGCCAGGGTGTCGCGCACTCTGCGCGTCATACGTCTCCGTCAAGCAAACTCACTCGCTTCGGCAAAATTGAAGCAAATAGTCATGATGATGGCCATACGCTACGCGCCCTACAATAGCGCGCGCGATGCCTCATCGCTCTACTACATCTCGTTATGCGATTGTTCAGGTGCGTTCCTCCGTCGCCATCATGCCAGAGCCTGCCAGTAATTGAACAGACTGACTGATACCAACGGTCTCCTGTGCAGTGACAGGAGGATGCGCTATATGTGCGCCACATGGTTGAACGTGTTGTGTTCGCACACAGCGTCCCTTTTCAGAGACACCAGGCGAGTATACCAGACCTCATCTTTTGTGTCAACAGCTTTCGCCACAATTCAGACGGAATCGTCTTGACTGCCGCTGACCGCCTCATCGCATCCAGCGCCACACGTGTGGTGTCTGGTTGCGACTGAGAGATGGCGCCATACACGGGTTCTCAAAAGCGCCTAACTATCATGCCATATCCCTCACGCCACCGTCAAGGGGGATCGCGCCTTTTTTACCGGATTTCTGCGCCAATCTGCGCCAACGGGCTAGTGCGCGTTTCGTTATGTCTATCGCTGCGTCTGGCGTTGCCCACGCGCTGATGTTACGATCTCGCGCAGCGCGGCCAGGATGCGATCCACCTCGGCGGCGGTGTTGTAGTGGGCGAGGCCGATTCGCAGCGCGCCGCCCTGCTCTTCGAGCTTCAGCCGCTCCATCAGCGTGAGGGCATAGTAGTTGCCGTCCCAGGTGAAGATGCCGCGTTCGCCCAGCGCGGTCGCCAGTTCGCGTGGCGTATAGCCAGCAATAGTGACGGCCACCGTCGGCACGCGCCGCCGCAAATCATCGTTTGCTGTCAGCCCGTAGATGCGTATGCCAGGAAGCGTCGCCAACCCCGCCAGCAATCGTGCCGCCAGCGTGCGCTCGTAGTCACTGATGGCGGCCAGTGCGACGTGTAGCTCCAGCCGCCGTCCGGTGAACGCGGGAAACTGTGCCTGATATGCTTCAGGGGAGGCTGCCAGATGCTCGCGGCCCAGGCTCGCCAGATAGTCGAGCGTGGCGAGCAGCCCGGCCAGGCACTCGTGGTTCTGTGTGCCAATCTCCCACTTGCCCGGCGACTCATCGGTGGCTGGACGCACTTTGTAGGCTCGCAGCGATTCCAGCAGTGGCAGTCGTCCATAGAGCATGCCCAGATGCGGACCGAAAAACTTGTAGCTGGAGCAGGCGAGGAAATCGCAGCCCAGCGCCTGTACGTCAATTGGCCCATGTGGCGCATACTGCACGGCGTCCACAAAGCTGATCGCGCCAACCTCGCGTGCCCAGCCGACCACCGTCGCCACCTCGTTGATCGTGCCGACGGCGTTGGAGGCGTAGCCGATGGCCACCACTTTTGTGCGCGGCGTGATCTTGCTATGCAGGTCGGTCATGTCCAGTGTGCAAGTCGCCGTATCCACCGCCGCCATTTGCACAACCGCACTGCGCTCCTCGGCGATTGCCAGCCAAGGAGCAACATTGGCATCGTGGTCGAGCGCCGTCACAACGATCTCGTCCCCCGGTTGCAGCAGCGCCCGCCCGATGGCGCGACTCAGCGCGAAGGTCAGCGTGGTCATGTTCGGCCCGAAGACGATCTCACGCGGGTCGGCGGCATTGAGCAGATCGGCCATCGCGGCATGCGCGTCGTCGAGCAGCGCGTCGGTGCGCTGGCTGGTGAGGAATGCGCCGCCCGTGTTGGCGTTGGCGCCAGAGAGGTAGGCGGCGATGGCGTCTATGCACGCCTGCGGAACCTGTGTGCCGCCGGGGTTGTCCGCGTAGACAACTGGCTGGCCGTTCAGCTCAAGCGCCAGCGCGGGAAAGTGACGCCGCGCCGCCTGGGGATCAAGCAGCATGGCAGGGAGCGCCGCCAATGTGACGGGCGTATGTGTCTCAGCAGAGCGGCTGGTGGTGGTCTCGTCGGTCATGGATTCTGTATACCTCGTCATACCGTGTCCTGGCGTTTGTGGCGCTATTTCAGCGCGTCATAGTGTATCATCGGGCACAGGTCACTGTATACCACAACCTTGCTGGTTTTCTGGCTAACGGTCATCAGCAGATAGATCAGCATTGTATGCCAGTCGCCACTGTTCATCGCCAATGGGCGCAGCGCCTGCCGTTCCCTCGGCTAGCGCGACGAGCGATTCAACAGGCTCATCCTTATGAGGAGAGGAACTGGGCGAAAGGTCATCCGCATGCACGGCGCGGCCTTCAGTCGCCAGCTTCAGCAGGTGCGCCTGCACAGAGTACGCGGCGATGGGGTGCAGTCTGGGGTCCACATCAGTGTAGATGACGGCCACCAGCGCATTGATCGTCTGCGGCTCAGAAGTCAGTGCGACGATCACCTGCCGCTCGCGTTCTTCGCGGTGCTGGATGTAGCCTTCGAGCAGGGCGCGTGGCTGGCTAATTGTCGGGCCGTGCGCAGGCAGGATCAGTCGTAGATCGAGCGCCAGCAGCCGACGCAGCGAGGCGAGATAGGCCGACATATCACCCTCTGGCGGCGCGATCACCACTGTGCCGACGCCCGCGACGAGATCGCCCGCAAAGAGCGCCTGCGCATCTTCCAGCAGGAAGCAGAGGTGATCGAAGCGGTGGCCCGGCGTATGAATGGCGCGTAGTTGTCGCCCGCCAACGGCGATCACCTCGCCATCCGCCAGCGTCATATCAACGGCTGGCGTCCCCTCGCGGCTCCATGCTCGCACAGGCGCGCCCGCCAGTTCGCGCAGCCGCGCCGCGCCCTCCACATGGTCGGGATGGCCGTGGGTGATCAAGATGGCGTGTACACCACCATGCGCCGCTGCCTCATTCACTACCGCCGCCAGATGCGCCTCGATCAGCGGCCCTGGATCGATCACGACACAGCCACTCCGCAGATCATCAGGGTCGGCACTGGCGACAAGATAGGTGTTGGTTCCTGGCCCAGTCAGTGGCGAGGGATTGGGCGCCAGCACGCGCATCACCCCAGTGGGCAGTATCATGGATGGGCGTTCGTCGTCACGCATCGTGCTACTCCTCGTCGGGCAGCAGGATCACATCGGCGCCGTCACGCTGAACCACACGTGGCATAATCGTGCGCGGCGTGGTGTTGGTGAAGCGCGCAAACGCCGTGGCGACATCTGGCAAATCGGTGAGGTCGCGCAGTTGATGGATGGTGGCAAAAACCAGCGGGAAGTCGCCACGCTCGAAGCTCGCCAGGGCATCTTCGGGGGTGATCCAGACGCTATCCGTGGTCTCAAGCGCGTCATGCGCTGCCTGCTGGCCTGCGGGCGCCGCAGCCAGAAAGAAGTGGGTGTCGAATCGCTTGGGCCATGCTTCGGGGGTGATCCAATGCGCCCAGTGGAGCAATGCATCGGTGGCGAGTGTCAGCCCTTCGCGTTCGGCAATCTGCGCCAGTGTCGACTGCCGGGCGTTGAGTTGATCGCGATAGGCGCCATAACGCGCAACCGTAGCGGCGTCGAAGGTCAGTGGCGTAGCGCCTGTGCGGGCCAGCAGCACGCCCGCCTCCTCGAACATCTCACGCAAGGCAGCGGCGCGGAACCCTGAGCCAAGTGTCGTCGCTCCCTCGCCAACCGGCGCGCAAAGATGCGGCGCCCGTTCGACCGCGCGATCCGCCGCATTCACCGAGCCGCCGGGGAAGACAAACACATCCGGTACGAACTCGCTCTGCACATGCCGCCGCACCATGAACACCTCGACACCGCCAGCATTGCCATCACTGCCACCCTCCCCGTCGCGTATCAGCACGGTGGCCGAGGCCGGACGCGCTGTAACCGGCTGTGTAGGCTCTACAGGTTGTTCGCCGTTGGGCATGATGAAGCTCCTTTGTCATTACGTGAAGTATCCCATCATAACATCATATTGGGTGCGCCTGGCGGGCGACTGAAGCCGCGCCTGGCGGCTACGCCGCGAAGCCCGGCTGCGCGGGCTGGAGATGTACCACTAATCTTTCAGCAACGACATCAGTTCGGCGCGGGTGGCGGCGCTGCGCTGAAAGACGCCGCGCATGGCGCTCGTCACGGTCTGGCTGCCGGGCTTGCGGATGCCCCGCATGGTCATACAATTACCGCTCACAACCGGCTTGCCATTGCGCCGCACCAGAATGGCGCCGGTCGGCACAGAGACGCAGAACACCTCGTCATCGAAGGCGTAGGTTGAGCGCTGTTCAGGTGTAATCAGGCTGTATCCACTGCTGTTGACGCCGATCTCATGCGTCAGCGTTATCATCTCTCCGTCACTCGACCAGCGCACGGCTTGCGGCACATAGAAGCGCGCTGGAACGTCACTGGCCGGAACGACGGTCCATGCAGGATGAGGACTAAAATCGAACGTCCACTCTGACTGAATCACAGCCCTGTGATCGGGCGTGATCAGCAGGTCTACGGTGTCGCTCTGCCAGCGTAGCATCGGCCCGGCATATGGATAGTGGACGTAGGCGGTAGGCGTCGCAAAGCTCACCTCCAGCGTCGCGGTATCTACCTGCGCCACGGGAACGCCAAATGGCAGTTGGTCGAAGCGTACCCAGCCGTCGGGCGTCAGTATCTCGGTTTCGCGGTCGTAGCAGAGATGCTCGGCTTTGATGACCACGGCGACGCCCTGCGGCTCCAGCGTCTTCATGATGGCATCGGCGAGCTGTGAACTGAGGCGCTCTTGCAACTGTGGACGCCGCGCCAGAATCTCGACGGCGCGGGCCAACTTGGAGAGGCCGACGACGCGCCCGTTGGGGATATAGCCCACATGCGCAACGCCGTGGAACGGCAGGAAGTGATGTTCGCACATGCTGTAGAACGGGATGTCCTTCACCAGCACCAGCTCCTGATGGCCCTCCTCGAAGCCGATTTTCAGCACATCCGCAGGGTCCATCCGCAGGCCCGCGAACACCTCGGCATACATATCGGCGACCCGGCGGGGCGTCTCGCGCAGCCCCTCGCGGTCGGGATCCTCGCCCACACCTATAATGATCTCGCGCACCGCCTTGCGGATCAGGGCAGTGTTGACGGGCGTGGTCAGCGGCGGCATATCTCGCACGGTATCATTGCTCAGTTCGCTAGTGTCTTCCGCGCTGCGTTGGGTTCTGTGGTCACGTTCATGTTCACGGGCCATGCCCCGTCTCCTTACCTCTCGAAGCTGCAAAACTATAACACAGTGTAGCGCATCCCCATAGACAGACGCTATGAGACACTATGAGACACTATGGCGAGTCAACATACGAGCCATACTCAGGATGGGCGCCGAGGTGAGCGTCGGAGGGAACGTCAGCCGCCATTGTGTGATATACTTCACAGGACATGCAGCGCACGGGTGCGATGTGCATGTGGCGGGATGTAGCAATCATTTGTGTCTGTATGCCATTCTTCATCGTTTCGTATTGTGTAGCGCAGAGCACGCTTGTTGGCGCAATTGCCGACAAGCGCCAATCTCCGTCCCCCGGCGATGCACGGTAGCGCAGTGACGCGCTCCGGGGCCACCAGAGATCTTTCTCGATCTGCCCGCGTGTAGACGCGAGAGGAGGCCCGAATGCGCTGTGAAGAGTGTGGCCGCCCCATGAAAAACGCCCAGATGTGGCAGCTTGGCGGCGATCCGCATGCCCCATTGTCGCTCTCGATGCGACAACTCTGCTGGGACTGCCGTGAGGCAGCCACTCACCACAAGGCGCCAGCGGAGGCGCCCATCCTCCACGGAGAGCCATACTCCGTGCTAACTGAGGCCTATGAAATCGTCAGGCGCTATGAGGAGAACTCGGCCGAACAGGTGTAGCGCCACCAGCCACACCCAACTGGACTGGTAGCACGCCAGTTCCAATAGGGCGTCGGCTGGCGCACCGGCGATAACCGACTGGCGATTCCAAGCGGCGCGCGGTCGCCCAGAGCCATCATCCATGCGATGCAGTGATGGCTCGGCTGGCTGTCGCGCCGCATGTTCTTAAATAAGTGACTGTATCACAGTTTGCTGCCATCAGCTATGCAATAGCAAACACCGTAAAACGAACACCAGATGACCTTATTGACATGATCCAGGAGAGACCAGAGGATCATGAGCAACTGCTACACCATCTCAACAGGCGCGAGGCGATATGATACGTGCGTATACAAGCGCGTCTCCACCAGAAACCAGCGACAACATTCCTTCGGAGCCATCGCCTGAAGCGATAGACTTTGTGATGCGAGCGTAGAGCAATCCAAGCTTGCGTGCATTGATGGAGCGGATTGCGGACGAATAGGCGTCTGCGAGTCACCCTCTTGACGTAGCCACGGATACTTGGGAGGGAACTCTGCCGCGCCGAGCAGCGTCACATGCAAGCATCTCTCAGTTGTGAGCAATCGGCTGTACGCGGCATAGTACCTACATGCACGTAGTACCTGTCAGTATCGGATGTCACAACGGCGTCTCAGCAGGCATCTCATTGAGTAGACAAGAGATGTTGGTATCGTGAGATCGTCTGGAATGGAGTCGCGTCCGCATGCCTAATCCGCAATCCCTCACGGATGTGAAGCGCCTCGCCGACGCGGTGCGCGCCAATGTCGGGCGTGTGATCGTCGGCAAAGAGGCGGTCATTGATCAATTGCTCGTCGCGCTGCTCAGTGATGGGCATGTGTTGCTCGAAGATATGCCCGGCATGGGCAAAACCGTGCTGGCAAAGTCGCTGGCGCGCTCGCTCGGAGCCGCCTTCCAGCGTGTGCAGGGGACGCCTGATCTGCTGCCCACCGATGTGACCGGAGTGAGCTACTACGACCAGAAACGCAGCGACTTTGTCTTCCGTCAGGGACCGATCTTCGCACAGGTGTTGCTCTTCGACGAGATCAATCGCGCCACACCACGCACACAATCTGCTCTGTTGGAAGCGATGGCCGAGCGGCAGGTGACGGTGGAGCGCGAGTCGCTGCCGCTGCCGCGTCCGTTTCTGGTGATGGCGACGCAGAACCCGGTGGAGATGGATGGCACCTTCCCACTGCCCGAAGCCCAGCTCGACAGGTTCTTGTTGCGGCTGCGGGTGGGCTATCCTAGTGAGGGCGAGGAACTGGCGATTCTGCATCGCTTCAAGACGGATGAGCCGCTGGCCGATCTCGCCGCTGTCGCCTCCGCCGAGGATCTGATCGCCCAGCAACAACTGATCCGTGAGGCGCAGTGGCAGCCGGATGTGGAGAAATATCTGCTGGCGATTGTGCGCGCCACCCGCGAACATCCCGCAGTGGAGATGGGCGCCAGCCCACGCGCCACGCTGGCGCTCTATCGCGCCTGCCAGGCGCTCGCCGCGATCTATGGCCGCGCCTACGTCGAGCCGGATGATGTGAAACGGCTGGCGCAGAGCGTGCTGGCGCACCGGCTGATTCTGACGACACGCGCCCGCCTGACCGGCCAGACCGGCGACTCAGTGATCGCGGCGATCCTGGCGACGATGCCCACCCCCGTCGAAAACATCGCACTCTCGGCACACGGCGCTGGCGCCCCGCCGCAATCACAGCCGCAATTACAGCCAGCCATGCCGGCTCCCGTCGGGCAACCTGCGCCGATGGCTCCGTACCCTGCGCCCTATCCGGGAGCGTATCCGCCGCCACTGCCCTATCCCACGCAGCCAGTGCCACAGGGATTGCCCGGCGCCAATGGATCACAGGGACCCAACGGGCCGCAGACACAGAGGCGGTAGCCAATGGCCAGCATGAGGAGTATGCGCCAACCCGCGCCCAACGCCGCGCCCAACGCCGCGCCCAACGCGCCACCGCTGATCGTGCTTGGCAGGGATGCGCCACATGCGGGCAGACTGAATCGGCGGCGTGGACGGCTGGCGCGTATGCTGTTTCCAGAGGATGGGCGGCTGTTGGTCCACCGGCTGTGGTATCTGCTGGGGCTGGGGCTGGGCATCTTCGGCGTGGCGCAGCAACAGCCTGCGCTGCTGGTGGCGGCGATTCTGGTGCTGGCGGTGAGCATCGCGCCGGAGGTGTGGTATCACCGTGGGCTGCGTAACCTCGCCGTCGAGACCCGCTGGAGCGCGCAACGCGCCTTCCACGGCGAGACGGTGGCGCTACGCATGCGTCTGGAGAATCGCAAACTGCTGCCGCTGCCATGGGTGCGCGTCGAACACAATCTGCCAGAGGCGCTCGATGCGCTGGGTGGCGAGACGGCGCACGCCTATCGCCCGCGCCGCTATCTGCTGGCGGATACGCTCTCGCTGTGGAGCTGGCAGGGCATACCGAAGCAGCGTCCGTTGCTCTGCGCCGCGCGGGGCGTCTATCAACTCGGCCCGATCACCGTCCGCACCAGCGATCCCCTGGGTTGGCTGGTCCGCGAACGTGAGATCGCGCCGCCCGCCGCCTCGCTGCTGGTCTATCCACTGATCGCGCCGATTGATCGCCTGAACGTGGCCGCGCTCTTCCCCTTTGGCATGGAGTCCACGCCGCGCACCCTGATGGAAGACCCGTTGCGGCTGGCAGGCGTGCGCGAGTATCATCCCGGCGACGACCCACGCCTGATCCACTGGAAGGCGACTGCGCGCGCGGGCGAACTGCGCCGCAAGGTGCTCGATCCCAGCGGCCAGTATCGCTTTATACTGCTGCTGGATGTGAATACCGTGCGCGCGGACCGCTATGCAGTTCAGCCTGAGTTGCTGGAGTTCTGTGTCTCGGCGGCGGCGTCGCTTGCCAGTTGGGCGCTCGACAGGGGCTATCCAACGGGGTTGCTCTCGAATGGCAGACTGGCGCCCTATACCGATGACGAAGACCTGCGCGCGCCACTCGAAGAGGCGCAGGCGCGCTATGGCACGCGCTTTCTGCTGCAACCGCGCCATCCCGGTGTGCTGGCGCCACATGCGCTGCCACCAGTGGCGCCAGTATTTCCGTGGGCGCGGGCGATTGGACAGGCGCCGCCAGCGACACAGATAGACCCCCTCGGTGAGCAGAATCTGGTCTGGCTGGCGCCGGG
>JBDTAI010000047.1:0-2930 GCA_039924685.1 Ktedonobacterales bacterium | reverse complement strand
CCGCATGCACTCATCCTGGTGGCGGGTGGCGCGACTCTTCGCCCGTTCCGACGTGATCACGCTGCCGCTCGAGTATCCCGAACCGGCGGCGCGCTACCTTGGCTACACCTGCCGCTCGGTGCGGCTGCCGGATGGTCATGAGGAGCCGGGGACGCGCGACCTCATCCGCCTGACAGGGTGGGCAGCGACGGCGCTGCTGGCACATCAGAGCGGCGTGTATGTGGCGCGCAAGGGCGAGTGCCATACGCTCTATCGCCAGCATATCGGCGGCGAATGGGCCGACCTGCTCGACGACATCTATACGCTCTGTCGGCTGCGCTGGTCCTATCGTATCCCATCCAACACGACTGAACAGCAGCAGTTGCGCGACCTGTGCGAACGAACGCTGGGCTTCGAGCAGTATTTCATGGCGATCTATCGCCCCTACGTGTTGGCGGAACTGCGTGGCGCTGATGCGGCTGGCGTGCTCTTCGCCACAGAGATGCTGGAGCGCGTGCCGCTCTGCGATGCCGACGTGATGGCTGCGCTGTCACAGTTGGCGCAGCGTGAGGGCGAGCCAGTGGCGCCCGTCGCCCGCGCCGCGCTGGCAAAGATGGTATGATAGGCGCGTCTTTGCTATGGCATGCGGTATCGCGCGTGGTCCGTCGGGCGGGTAAACCCGCGCCTGGAGTCGGCTACCGCCGACACGCCGATCCCGCCTGCACGGCCCGGAGAATTGGTGTTGAGAGACACAAGGGGGCGCTTGCGGTGAGTGATCACACCCCTCGCTTTATGCAGCCATGCGCCGTGCATGTGTTTCTTGTCAACGGGGGACACGTGCTGTTGTTGCGCCGTGTCAACACTGGCTATGAGGATGGCAATTACAGCGTGATCGCGGGCCACCTGGACGGCGGCGAAGAGGTGATTGCGGCAGCCCTCCGCGAGGCGCGTGAAGAGGCGGGGATCACGCTGGCGCCTGAAGCTATGCGGGTGGTCGGGGTGATGCACCGCCACTCGAACGATGAGCGCATAGACTTCTTTATTGAGGTGAGCGCATGGCAGGGCGAGATCAGCAACGCCGAGCCGGAGAAGTGTAGCGAATTGACATGGTATCCGCTTGATGCGCTGCCTGCCAATATCATACCCTACGTACGAGACGCGCTCGACCGCTATCAGCACAGCCAGGGCGCGCTCTGGTTCGAGAGCTATGGGTGGTAGCGCGGTCCGGCGGGCGCAGGATGTTTTGGGGCAGATGGCAGGCGTCGTGGCATGATCCGGCGGACGCCTGAAGTCGCTCCGCGACGCGAAGCCTGCCTCCGCAGGCTGCAATACTACACTGATACGTCTTCCTGTACAGAGGAGATACACTATGCGGGTGCTGGTGATTGGGTCAGGGGCGCGTGAACATGCTCTTTGCTGGGCGCTCAATCGCTCACCCCGGCTGACACAACTCTACTGCGCACCGGGCAATGGTGGCACGGCCCAGCTTGCCGAGAACGTTCCCCTCAACCCAATGGATTTCGCCGCCTGCGCCGACTGGGCGGAGCGTAATGCGATTGACCTCACCGTCGTCGGCCCCGAAGACCCACTGGCGGGCGGTATTGTGGATGTGTTCACCGCGCGCGGCCTGCTGACGTTTGGCCCCACCCAGGCGGCGGCGCGCATCGAGGCCAGCAAGTCCTGGGCGAAACAGATCATGGCGCAGGCTGGCGTTCCCACCGCCCATAGCGTATCCTTTGGCGAGATGGCAGCGGCGGAGGCGTATCTCGCGCGCTATCTGCACGACGGTGGACGCTTTCCCATTGTCGTGAAGGCGGATGGTCTGATGGCGGGCAAGGGCGTGGTAATCGCCTACACGGCCGAGGCGGCGCACGCCGCGCTCCGCGAGTTCCTGGGCGATCCGCCTGTGGCTGGCGCCAGTGCGCTGATCGAGGAGCATCTCGATGGCGTCGAACTCTCGCTCTTTGCGCTGACCGATGGCGAGCGAGTGGCGCCGCTGGTTCCAGCCTGCGACTACAAGCGGGCGCTGGATGACGACAAGGGCGACAATACCGGCGGCATGGGCGCCTATTCGCCACCGGCGTTCGCCACACCGGAACTGCTGGCCGAGATCGAGCAGCGTGTGTTGCTGCCGACTGTGCGCACGCTGGCGATGGCTGGCACGCCCTTTCGCGGCCTGCTCTATGCCGGACTGATGATTACCCGCGAGGGGAAACTGCATGTGCTGGAGTTCAACTGCCGCTTCGGCGATCCCGAAACGCAGGTGGTGCTGCCGCGTTTGCAAAGTGACCTGCTGACGCTCTGCGAGGCGGTGGCGCGCAGGCGGCTCGATGAGGCGCCACCGCTCGTGTGGACGGATGATGCGACGTGCGGCGTGGTGGTCGCGTCGGGTGGCTACCCCGGTCCCTATGCGAAGGGGCTGCCAATCAGCGGCCTTGACACGCTCGATGACGACCTGCTGGTGTTCAATGCCGGTACACAGCGCGCGGCGGATGGCCAGCTCGTGACGAATGGCGGGCGTGTGCTGACCGTGGTGGCGCGCGGCGCCACTGTGGCCGCGGCGCGGGAACGGGTCTACGCCAGCATTGGGCGTGTACGCTTCGCCGGGGCGCGCTGGCGCAGTGACATCGCCGCCCGTGAGGAGCCGTGATGGAACCGCAGGGCGGTTGGCGCCGTAGTAACGATACAAGACTGAGTTGAAGCTGAGTAGCGGCTGAGAATCGGCGCCAAGAAGTAGCCCATTCAGAGATGAGCCAGCGCCTACTGGCTCTGTGTGATACACTCCGAGACGGGATAGTAGCGCGTGTTGACGGCGCAGCCGCGCCAGCGCCCATGCTGCTGCTACCAACATTAGCACATTAGTATAGGTGATGTGATCTCCGTCGCTTTTCGCATAAGCTGGCGGCGGCGCCCGTACTCTATCTCTTGACAGGTGGGCGCTGGCACGGTAG
>JBDTAI010000046.1:0-3483 GCA_039924685.1 Ktedonobacterales bacterium | reverse complement strand
CGCCGCGTTGACGAGCGCCCGGACTCCGGTCGCCAGCGTTTGCTGGCTCGCCTGCCCACCTCAAAAACTACCTACATTGTCTGCTCGACCTGCCGTAACAAGCCGCTTCACGAGCGACTGCTTCGCCCCGATGCATCCACGAGCAGCCATTAGCATCCCACGCAGGACGCATTGAGTGGAACAATCGCTCGCTCATGTTCAAGGTGCGCCAGCGCGCCTATAGCGCCTCACTGCGCGCCAACATTCAGGGACACGTTCAGGGCGTTCAGGGGCAAATACAGCCCGATACATCTCCCTCAACCTAGAGGGCCGTTGCGGCGGGTACTGCACATACAGTCGCCCACAACCAGTTCGTTTCAGCAGAAGAGAGTCAGGCACACTCATGGCGAGCGACAACCAGCAGGGCGTAGACACCCTGGAACCCATAGCAGCGACAGACAGCGCGGCGACTGTCAGCATAGCCGCCCTACAGGAACAGCTACGCCAGCTCGAAGCGACCAACGCGGCGATGCGCAGCATCCTGCTGATCGTCGCCGAGGGGCGCACCTCCTGGGAAGCCAGCACCGGCATCGAGACCTGCCGCTTCTGCTCACTCAAACGCGGCGGCGAGTATGGCTATCGCAGCCACCACGACGAGACCTGCATTGTCACACGGGCGCGTCTGCTCGGCTTCTGAGTCTATGCTTCCCCGCGCTACCAGGCGTCACGGATGATTGCCGATGGGCGCCTATGCGCTCTTCACACGCGGGTCCACGAAACCATAGCTCACGTCTGTCACCACATTCATGAAGACTACTGCTGTCGAAAGCAGGATGGTGGTTCCCACAATGACCGGCACATCGTGGGAACCAATGGCGGCAAGTTCCTCAGTGGCGATACCGGGAATATTGAACAGCCCCTCGACGATGAAGAGTCCTCCGACCAGGCCACCCAGCGCCGGACCCAGCGACGTGACGAGCGGAATCAGCGTGTTGCGGAAGGCGTGGCGCCACAAGACAACCCTCTCTGTCAGCCCCTTTGCTCGCGCGGCGCGTATATAGTCCTTGCCCAGTTCTTCCAGCATGGTGCTGCGGGTCAGGCGCACATAGTAGCCGAAACTGCCCGCCGCGAAGAGCAAAATGGGGCCAATCTCTGTATCCCACGTTCCCCAACCACTGGTCGCCAGCGCCGGTAATCCCTGGTTGTTCAGTGCGATCATGGCGATCTCGAAGAAGGGGATGAGCACAAACGTCGGCAGGATATAGAGCAGCATGGCGACAAACTGGATACTGCTATCTACCCAGCTATTTGCTCGCACTGATGACAGAAGACCCAGCGGCGCCCCCATGACCAGCGTGAGTACTGTTCCCCAGATACCCAGTTCCAGAGAGGCTGGAAGATAGCGGGCAAAAATGCTGACGACTGACTGGGTGCTATCTACCCAGGAGTAGCCAAAGTCGAAGTGCAGGATGCCATCAAGATACTGCAGGTATTGCACATACCAGGGCAGATCGAGGCCGTAGTAGTGGCGCAACTGGGTGGCAAGCACCGGGCGATAATGATTGCCAAGCTGCGCATACACCGTGTCGCTGGGGACGGCAAGCGAGAGCGTGAAGGTGATGAAGCTGATGCAGAGGACGATGAAAACCAGACTGGCCAGGCGGCGCACGACGAACGTGACGCCGACACGCAGCGCGGCGACCGTCAGAAAACCCACGAAGCCGAGCACGCAGAGGGCGCCAATGACCGCGCCTGAGACGCCCCCCATGTTGTAGATGATGTCATTCATCCTGCCGCCCCTCCCCACATGTGGTACATGTAGCTCTGAGAAGAAGTACGCCCAGATGCAACACTCGCTCACAAGACGGCAGGAGCGGCGGCTGATATTCATGTCGGAGACAGTGGCGGCGGTTGCGGCGCTCCATCGGGCGAGTGTACAATACGTTGGCTTGTGCGCTGCGACTGAACCCAGCCCTGAGTGGGCAGTTTTCAGCCGCGCGCCTGCCCCCTTCTCCTGAATGGTGTTGCGATATGATATGTGCGCTATCGCCGGGTATGTGCGCAAAGAGGAGCCTTACGACGTGTCCGATACGCCTGAAATGCCCGAATTTCCTGAGTTGATGACGCGCGATCTGCCTGCCGGGGTGCGCCTGATTGCCGGTGGCGTCACCGCCGCGCCGGGCTACCGCGCGGGCAGCGTCGCCTGTGGCATCAAGTCCGATGCGGGGACGCCCGACCTTGCGATGCTGGTGGCCGACGCGCCCTGTGTGACGGTGGGAACCTTCACCAGCAGCCGCACGCCCTCGCATACCGTCGTGTTGTGCCGCGAACATCTCGCAACAGCGGGCCAGCGCGCCCAGGCGGTGGTGGTGAATAGTGGCAACGCCAACTGCGCCAACGGTGAACGCGGCATGCGCGACGCCCGCCGTATGGCCGAGCTAACCGGCGCCAGGCTGGGCATCGATCCCACGCTGGTGATGGTTTCCTCGACGGGCATCATCGGGCGCCCGCTGCCGATGGACAAGGTGGAGCGCGGCATCGCTGATGTGCAGGTGAGCGCGGACGGTGGCCCGATCTTCGCCGACGCCATCCTCACCACCGACACTCGCGCCAAGACCATCGCCGTGGAGTTCGAGGTTGGCGGCAAAACGGTGCGGCTGGGCGGCTCGACCAAAGGCGCTGGCATGATCTACCCCAACATGGCGACCATGCTCTGCTACCTCACCAGTGATGCCGCCGCCGAGGCCGATTTCTTGCAGCAGGCGTTGCGGTCCGCTGTCGCGGACTCCTTCAACATGATCTGCGTGGATGGCGATATGTCCACCAACGATACCGTGCTGCTCTTCGCCAACGGACGTGCCGGAAACGAGCCATTGAACGCCGACTCACCCGACGCGGCGATCTTCACTGCGGCGCTGCGCCATGTCACGCGCTATCTGGCGCGCGAGATCGCCCGCGATGGTGAGGGCGCCACCCGGCTGATGACCGTACACGCGCAGGGCGCCGCCTCTGAGGGCGATGCGCGTAAAGCTGCCCGCGCCATCACCGCCTCGCCGCTGTGGCAGTGCGCCGTGGCTGGTGGTGACCCGAACTGGGGCCGTGTGATCGCTGCCCTGGGCGCCAGCGGAGCCGATGAGATGGACCCCGACAGGATCGCTATCTGGCTCGGCGATGTGCAGATCGTCGAGAACGGCGTGGCCGCTAGCTATGAGCAGGCGGCGGCGCAACAGGCCGTGCGGGGAACCGAGGTGACGGTGCGCGTGGACCTGCATCTGGGCGACGCCAGCGCGACGGCCTGGGGCTGCGACCTGACTCACGGCTACATTGACGAAAACACCACCTATACCCGCTAATCGCTAATGCCTCACAATTTGGCGTAGAGTGTAATCAGGGCTTTAGCCCAATCTCGTCCGTGCTCCGGCATTTCAATGCCGAGAGCGTCCGATCCGCAGGAGAAACAGACATGACGGCGACACAGCCAGCGCAACAGACTCCACAGACGAC
>JBDTAI010000045.1:0-14448 GCA_039924685.1 Ktedonobacterales bacterium | reverse complement strand
CGATCTGGTACTCGCCCAGTCGTGTCCCTTCCAGCCCAATCACGCGCCGCTCCTCCTGTCTGCATCCTGCCCGCAGACGCACACCATCGGGGTCATCCCATTCCACCGCACGAGAACGCGCGCTGCTCGAACATTTCTCAGGCGTTTCTCAGTATATGCCGAGCAGCCCTCCAAGACAAGCATGTGCAACAAGCATGTGCGACAAGCGTAGCGTCCCATCTGGTCTCGATAGATATGGCATAATACACAACGAGTGGCGCCAGTGGCATGGCGATGAGCGTCCAGGAGTGTCGAGGAACGTCGCGGAAAGGACTGAAGCTGTGACATTTCCCACCCTGATCGCTCTCTTCTGGCAAGACCTCACCTGGGAAGAACTCCTCCTCATCCTCAGCGACTGGACCATTCGCATCGTCATGCTGATCGTGGTTCCACAGCGCCGCGCGCCCGCCGCTGCCCGCGCCTGGCTGATCCTGATCTTCCTGCTGCCCTGGCCGGGATTGCTGGTCTACCTGGTGCTGGGCAAGCCGCGAGTGGCCGAACAGCGCCTCGAACGCCATGCCACCTATCAGCAGCGGCTCGCACAACGGGTGCGGCGCCAGATAGACCACTGGCGCGAACGACAGGCGCTCCCCCCATTCTCACGAATGGCGCACGCATCACAGCGGCAGCTTCCTGCACAGGCGATCACGGCAGGCGCGCTTGTCGCAACTGCTGCTGGCAATGCCTCCGATGGCGTGGCTCCGGGAACTGCGATCAGCGCAGTGGACCCCGCAACAAACAGCGAAGCCGACCCCATGGAGTATGTGCCTGAGCGATTCCAGCCGACCGTGGCGCTGACACAGGCATTGACCCATCTGCCCATTCTCGATGGCAATGCGGTGGAGCTGCTCGAAGACTACAACGCCACGATTGATCGCCTGATCGCCGATATAAACGCCGCGCAGGACACCGTCCACGTCCTCTACTACATCTTCGCCGCCGATGTCACCGGGCGTAAGGTAGCCGATGCGCTGGTGCGGGCGGCGGCGCGTGGCGTCACCTGCCGCGTGCTGGTGGATGCGCTCGGCTCTCGCCCTGCCCTGCGCGCGCTGCTGCCGAAACTGCGCGCTGGCGGCATCGAAGCCTACGCTGTGTCGCCGTTCAGCCTCGCCCATCTCTTCCGGCGCCACCGCACGTCGCGCATTGATCTGCGCAACCATCGCAAGATCGTCGTGCTCGATGGGCAGATCGCCTACACCGGCTCACAGAATATCGTGGATGCGGACTTCAAGCGCGGCATCGTCTATGAAGAACTGGTGGCGCGGCTGACGGGCGGCATTGTGCGCCAGTTGCAGGCGGTCTTTCTGGGCGACTGGTATCTCGAGACGCAACAGTTGCTGGAAGGACGGGATGTGCTGCGCAAACTGACACGCACAGGCGAGATCGCCGCGCAGGCGCTGCCCAGCGGGCCAGAGTATCCCATCGAAGCCAATCAGCGCCTCTTTACCTCGCTGCTGCATTGCGCGCGGCGGCGCATCGTCCTCACCTCACCCTACTTCATCCCCGATGCGGCGTTGCTCAACGCGCTGGAGACGGCGGCGCTGCGCGGCGTAGAGACGCATCTTGTCGTCTCACAGGCGGCTGACCAATTCCTCGTCTGTCAGGCGCAACGCTCGTTTTATGCCGAGTTGCTGGCGATGGGCGTGCAGATTCACCTCTACACGCCTGCGTTTCTGCACGCCAAGCATCTGAGCGTGGACGACGACCTGGTGGTGATCGGATCGAGCAACCTCGACCGCCGCTCGTTTGCGCTCAACGCCGAAATCTCGGTAGTATTTTATGGGAATGAGGTGGCGAAGCGCCTGCACGCCATCGAGCAACGCTACTTCGAGCATGCGCTGGCACTGACGGCGGAGGAATGGGCAGCGCGCCCCTGGTATAGCAAGATTCTTCAGAACATCGCGCGCCTGATGGATGTGCTGCTCTAGCGGCGCAGAAGACAAACCGCACTCTTGGCGGCAAAACCGTGGGAAACTCATGAAGGAGTGATGATACATGGCAGATCAAACAGCGTATTCATTCGAGCGGTATCTGAACGTGCGCGCGGCGTATGGGCCGAGCTTCGCGCCGGATGGCAGCCGATTGAGCTTTCTGACTGACATCACCGGTGTGGCCGAGGTGTGGAATGTAGATGCGCAGGCGCAGCGCCCACAGTGGCCGGAGCAACTCACTTTCCGCGGCGAGCGCGTAGCGGGCGCAGTCTACTCGCCTACAGCGGAAACACTGCTGATGAGCGGCGACATCGGCGGCGACGAGCGCACCCAACTCTTCCGGTTGAGCGGTGACGGCGCCCAACTCGATAGGCTGACCAATCGCTTGGAGACGATCTACCAGTTTGGCGGCTGGTCGCCCGATGGCCAGCGTATCACCTATACCAGCAACGAACGCGACCCGCGCTACGCCGATGTCTATGAGCGCGATCTTGCGGGCGGAGAACCACGCCTGCTGCTTCAGCACGACAGCGCCAACACCAGCGCTGGTTACTCACCGGATGGGCGCTACATCCTCGTCGCGCGCCACGAGACCAATACCCGTCACCGCCTGCTGTTGATTGATACCCAGACGGGCGCGACACGCGCTCTCACGCCAGCGGTCACCGAGGGTCCCGCGACCTATCAAAATCCCTGCTGGGCGGCGGATGGCAAGGGGTTGTACGTGTTGAGCAATGCGGGTCGCCAGTTCCTTTCGCTGGCGTACTTCGATCTGGCGACTGATGAGCTACGCTACCTGCGCGAGACCCCCTGGGACGTCGACGATCTGGCGCTCACCGAAGATGGCGCGCGGCTGGCGCTCGTCACAAATGAAGATGGCTACTCGCGGCTGGAACTCTTCGATATCCGCCAGGGTTGGGAGCAGCGCCGCCCACTGCCAACACCAACGCTACCCGCTGGCGTGATCGCTGAGGCCACCTGGTCGCGCGATGGCACACGGCTGGCTTTCACGCTCTATGCCGCTGCCGACGCTACTGACATATGGGTGTGGGATATGGGCGCCGAGCGGCTGACTCGCGCCACTCGCAGCGCAACCGGCGGCATCCCTGCCAGCAGCTTTGTCACACCGACACTGGTACACTATCCTACCTTCGACGGGCGTCAGATTCCCGCCTTCCTCTATCTGCCGGAGGGCGTCAGCGCGGAGCAACAGCCGCAACTGCCGGTGGTGCTCTATGTCCACGGCGGGCCAGAAGGGCAGTTCCGCCCAACCTTCAATGGGGTGATTCAGTATCTGGTGGCGCGTGGCTATGGCGTGCTGGCCCCCAATGTGCGCGGCAGCAGCGGCTACGGTCACGACTATATGAGCCTCGACGATGTGCGTCTGCGCATGGATTCGGTGGCCGATCTGCGCTCTGCCGCACTCTGGCTGGCGGAGCAGGGCATCGCCGATGCGCGCCGCATCGCTGTGATGGGTGGCAGCTACGGCGGCTTCATGGTGCTTGCCGCGCTCACTACCTATCCCGATCTCTGGGCGGTGGGCGTGGACATCGTCGGCATCGCCAACTTCGTCACGTTCCTGGAGAACACTGGTCCGTGGCGGCGCAAGCTGCGTGAGCCGGAGTATGGCAGCCTCGAAAACGACAGGGATTTCCTCGAGCAGATTTCGCCGATCCGCTCGGTTGACCGCATCCAGGCGCCGCTCTTCGTGGTGCATGGCGCAAACGATCCGCGTGTGCCGGTGGGCGAGGCGGAGCAGATCGTGGCGGCGCTACGTAGTCGCAACGTGCCGGTAGAATATCTGCGCTTTGAGGACGAGGGCCATGGGCTGATCAAGCGCGCCAACCGCCTGTTCGCCTACCCCGCCATCGCGCGCTTCCTCGATAGGCACATGATGCAACCGAATATGAGAGAGGGCAGTGATACGAAGCCAATGTTATCCAGTGATTAGGCCTACTCCTCAAGCTTTTGATCTGGCGCATCATTCATTGCATCGCTCGCTGGCGCTGCTACTTGCTTGGCTCGTGCATTCGCTATGTCTCCACCGCAGGGGCAATCAACTGACGTAGCACATTCGCGGCGTCAGCTTGTGGGCCATATATCTCATGAAGCTTAGGGTTGTGTTCGTCATAAAGGTACACCGTTCCATCTCGGTACGCAACGACCTTTACATGGAACATCACTCCACGTCCAGCGCCGTCTCTTTTCGTCGGCTTCATGGTAAACTGGTTGACAACTTTCGCCTCGTTTTCGGTCATTTGATAGGTCATATGTGGACCTCCATAGTGTACAGCCTATTAGGTAGGCGTCACACTCAACTCACTTGGGTTGATTATGGCCTCTTGTAGGCGATCCACCCTAAAATGCCCACAGGTATGCGACGACGCACCACGTACGACGTGCACACGACCCCAGGCTATGCCGCTCGCCCTTGCTGACGCCTGTGTCGTAGGGGAAACAGGCGCAGCCTGTCCATACGCTCGCCGTAGCGGCGTCGCGCCCAGAGGTAGCCGTAGATGATCGGGATCAGGCAGAGCGCGCCCACCAGGTAGCCGCCCACCACATCGGAGAGCCAGTGCTCGCCCAGGTAGACCCGCGAGACGCCGATGAGCGCGATCAATAGGGCGCAGATCGTGACGAGCAGGTTGCGTCTCCACGACGGGCGGAAGTTCACCAGCAGGATGTAGAGAATGAAGCCGAAAAAGACGGTGTAGTGGACGGTGTGGCCGCTGGGAAAGCCTGGGCTAGAGAGCGTCGTCGAGACATGCACCAGACTGGCCGATGGACGATGGCGGTCCACCAGCAGCTTGATCAGTCCGCCTAATCCGTCGGCCAGCAGCGTCAGCGCCAGGAAGATTGCCTCAATCCGCAGCCGCAACAGCCAGAGGATCGCCAGCGCCGCCACCTCCACGATCACCGACCAGGGCAAGTAGCCAAAGAGTGATATACCGTACATCAAGTCGAAGATGGCGGGGTAGCGCGACTCCTGCAATTCAAGGCTGAAGCCCAGATCGCCCGGCAACACGCTGAAGGCATGCGCCGCCAGCGATAGACCTACCACCGCCGCCAGCGCGATAACGTAGCCTATGAGCAGCGCCGTTCCACGTTTGGTGATGCGCCCACGCTGATACCGCTCGCGCTCGACCCGCTGCGCCGCTTGTTCAACCTGCCCCTGCGCCTGTTGCTGCACATGCTCGACCTGCTGCTGAAGCCCGCCCTTGTTCTGCGCGTCGCCGTGCTCCTGCCCATCTGGTTGCTCATGCCCCTGCTCGGTGCGCTGCTCATCAGTATGCAATGCCATGAGTTTACTCTCCTTGCGTGTCCAAGTCATATGTCACAGCGCATACATAGAGCAAATCGCACGCCACAAATTGCACTGGCCTATGGGTAGATGCCGCGCGTCTATAGATGTCAGCAGACGCCAGCGCAAAACTGTCGCAAATTATTACACGGCACTGGTTAATCGGTTGGTAGGCCGAGGAGACGGGGAACAGAAATATCCTCGTCTACAGGCTCCCAGCGGATGCCAGTTCCGGCGCCCATAAGACGCCAGCCTGCCCGTTGTTCTGGTGTCGCCTGTGCCAGACGCGGAAACCAGGTTGTAGGGATACTCAAGGTTCTGCCATCTACCAGCGTGATGGTCAGAAAATCATCAGTAACAACCACGTTGATTGCACGCGGCTGTAGTTCAATCGAAGTAGTCATGCCATGTTTTCTCCATCTTAGCGCGATTGGCCGCGACGATCTCCACGATCTTTCGCATCTCTTTATCGCTGTAGCCATCCTGATCAGCTACTTCAATAGGCGTGAGCCAGACTTTGCCCAGCATATCACCCGACTCCACATGAACATGTGGTGGCTCATTCCCCTCGTTTGAGTAGAAAAAGAAACGGTACGGGCCACTGCGCAAGATGGTTGGCATACAATCTCCCAGCACTGGCCTATGGGTAGATGCCGCGCGTCTCGGTAGCGTTCACCACACGCTGCACGGCCAGCATCGTCGCCGCCAGCCGCAGATCGGTGTTGTGGTCGCGGGCGATGCGCGTCACGTCAGTATAGGCCCGCACCAGCGCGGTATGCAGTTTCTCTTGAATCTCTTCCTCGGTCCAGAAGAAGCTCTGCAAATCCTGTACCCACTCGAAGTAGCTGACCGTCACGCCTGCCGCATTTGCCAGAATGTCTGGGATGACACGCACGCCACGCTGCTTGAAGATTGCGTCGGCTTCCAGGGTCGTTGGGCAGTTGGCCGCCTCTACAACGATGCGCGCCTGCACCCGTTCGGCGTTCTCGCCGGTCAGTTGTCCCTCGGTGGCCGCCGGAATCAGCGCCTCGCAGGGAACCTCAAGCAGATCGGCGACACTGATCGCCTGCGCGCCGGGGAAGCCGACCACCGTGCCAGAATCGCGCTTGTAGCGCCGCGCGGCAGCCACATCGAGGCCACGCTCATCGTAAATGCCGCCCTGGCGGTCGCTCACGGCCACCACACGCATGCCCGCCTGCGCCATCAACTCCGCCGTCCCGGCGCCCACATTGCCGAAGCCCTGAATCGCCACCCGCGCATCGTCAAGTGAGATGTTGTCGTCCTCGGCCACCATCTTGAGCAGGCGCACCACGCCGGTCGGCCCAGCCTTGTCGCGTACCTCGCTCCCACCGATGGAGAGTGGCTTGCCAGTGACGACGGCTGGCACTGAGTAGCCCGCGTGCATCGAGTAGGTATCCATGATCCAGGCCATCTCTTGCGCGCCGGTGTTCACGTCAGGGCCGGGGATGTCGCTGTCGGGGCCGATCAACTGGCCGATCTCGCTGGCATAGCGGCGGGTGAGGTGTTCGAGTTCGAGCCGCGTCAGGTCTTTGGGATTGACCACCACACCACCCATCGCGCCCCCAAAGGGAATATCCACCACTGCGCATTTCCAGGTCATCAACATCGCCAGCGCGCGCACCGTATCCGCCGTGAGCGCCGCATCATAGCGCACGCCGCCTTTGGCCGGACCGCGTGAGATGTTGTGCTGCACACGATAGCCGGTGAGGATACGTACTCCGCCAGCCTCCAGCCGCACCGGGAAGTTGACTTCGAACTCACGCTGCGGCTCACGCAGAATCGCGCGCATCGTGGCGTCGAGATCGAGCCGGTCGGCGGCGGCCTCGAACTGTGCCAGCGTCACCATATAGGGGTTGATCGCGTTCCTGGAGCCGTCGCTCTGCGCCTCGTCACGCATGTTCGCATACCTCCCAATGCAGCTATTCGGTGTAGCCCCCCTCTCCGCGCAGGGGAGGGGACGGGTGAGGTCTATCCCAGCTTCTCGACCAGCAGCGGGTTCACAGTATCGGGTCTGGCGCGGCCTTTTGTGCGCTTCATCACCTGGCCCATCAGGAATTGTAGCGCTGAAGCCTTGCCTGCGCGGTAGTCCTCGACGGCCTTGGGGTTTTCGGCGATTACCGCGACAACGATCTGCTCAAGTTCACCCGCGTCGCTCATCTGCGAGATGCCCTCGCGCGCCACCACTGCCTCCGGCGTCTCGCCACTGGCGAAGGCTTTCTCCAGCACATCTTTGGCCTGCTTGCCGTTGATCGTACCAGCGTTGAGCAGGTCCACCAGTTGCGTCAGCCCCTGCGGCGTCACACGGCTGGCGCCAATCTCCAGCCCCTCGGCGTTGAGCAGGCGGCGCAGATCGCCAAGCGTCCAGTTGGCAAGTGTTTTGGCCCGCGCCTGTGTGTCATTCGACTGCGCCGATTTGCCAGCGGTGATCGCCGCCTCGAAGTAGTCGGCCAGCGGGCGGTCCGCCGTCAGTTGCTCGGCGTCGTAGCGCGAGAGGCCATACGCCGTCTCGAACCTGTCGCGTTTGGCATCCGGCAGCTCGGTCGCCTGTGCGCGAATCTGTTCCACACGCTCACGGCTGATCACCAGCGGCGGCAGGTCTGGCTCCGGGAAGTAGCGATAGTCTTCGGCGAACTCTTTGACCCGTTGCAGGACTGTGATGCCCTTGTCTTCGATCCAGCCGCGTGTGGACTGGATGATGCGCCGTCCAGCCTCGATCTCTTCGATCTGGCGCTGCGCCTCAAACGTCAATGCTCGCTCGACGGCGCGGAACGAGTTCATATTCTTGATCTCGGTCTTGACGCCAAACTCCTGCTGGCCGCGTGGGCGCACGGAGACGTTGGCGTCGCAGCGCAGCGCCGCCTCCTCCATCTTGCCGGAACTGACGCCCAGGTAGATCAGAATCGAGCGCAGTTTCTCCACATAGAGCCGAGCCTCTTCGGGGCTGCGCATATCCGGCTCGCTGACGATCTCCATCAGCGGCACACCGGCACGGTTGAGGTCCACCAGGCTATGCGAGTCGCCGCCCTCGTTGACATGCGCCAGCCGCCCGGTATCTTCTTCCAGGTGAACGCGGGTGATGCCGATGCGCTTGGGCTGGCCATCGAGGGTGATGTCGAGGTAGCCGTTGCGGCTCAACGGGATGTCGTACTGCGAAATCTGGTAGCCTTTGGGCAGGTCAGGATAGAAGTAATTCTTGCGGTCGAACTTGGAGAACTCCGGAATCTCGCAGTGCAGCGCCAGCGCCGTCAGAATCGTATACTCCACCGCGCGCTCGTTGATGACGGGCAGCGTGCCAGGGAAGCCCATGCAGATCGGGCAGCAGTGGGTGTTGGGCGCAGCGTTGGCATAGTTTGCCGAGCAGCGGCAAAACATCTTGCTCGCCGTCAGCAGTTGTGAGTGGACCTCAAGCCCAATCACAACCTCATAGTCTGTCTTCGCCGTCGTTGATGCCGTCGCCAAATCCGCCATGTCCTTCTATTCCCTCACCCTAACCAATACGCTTGCCGAGCAGAGCGATGGCCAGTCGCCCCGCCCAGAACCTTTAGGCCGATCCGTCTCGTGCTCCGGCCTCGATGTTGTTCGACAACGTGATCAGGTAGTGATCCGTTGACTTCCAGGATTAGGCGTGGCTTGAAGGCCACGGAGCCAGCCCAGACGATCCAGTACCTGTGTTAGTTGTCACGCGCCCCCTCGACGCCGAGAGTAGGCGCCCATACCACTCACTGATGCTTCTTCACAAAGCGCCCGATGCGCTCGATAGCTATTTCGAGCTGGTCGCGCGCCGTGCAGTAGGTGCAGCGCACAAAGCCCTCGCCTGCCGTGCCAAAGGCCGATCCCGGCACGACGGCCACCTTCTCTTCGAAGAGCAGCTTCTCGGCAAACGCATCCGATGTGAGGCCAATGCTCGCAATCGAGGGGAAGGCGTAGAACGCGCCGCGCGGCAGATAGCATCGCAGCCCCACCGCGTTCAGCCCTTGCACGATCAGGTCGCGCCGCTCGTGGTAGCTGGCAACCATCGCCAGCACATCATCTTCGCCGTGGAGCAACGCTTCGAGCGCGGCGGCCTGGCTCATCGTCGGCGCGCACATGATCGCGTATTGATGCACCTTCAGCACGGCCTCGAGGATGAAGGCGGGGGCGCAGACGTAGCCAACGCGCCAGCCGGTCATGGCATAGGCTTTCGAGAAGCCGTCCACCAGGATCGTGCGTTCGCGCATGCCGGGCAGCGCGGCGATGCAGGCGTGGTCCTCGTCGTAGACCAGACGGCTATACACCTCGTCGCTGAGCACCAGCAAGTCGTGTTCCTGAGCCAGCGCGGCGATCTTCTCCAGCTCCTGACGGGCGATCACTGCGCCGGTCGGGTTGTTCGGGTTGCCCAGCAGGATCAGCTTCGAGCGTGGTGTGAGCGCGGCGGCGATGGCCTCGGCCTTGATCTCGAACTCGTCCTCGACGCGGGTGGGGACGGGAACAACCACGCCGCCCGCCAGCGTCACATCAGCCTCATAGGCGACATAGCCCGGATCGGGCACGATCACTTCGTCGCCGGGATCGAGGATTGAGCGCAACGTGGCGTCAATCGCCTCGCTGACGCCGACCGTCACCAGAATCTCGGTACGTGGGTCATAGCTGAGGTCGTAGCGCCGCTGGAGGGTGTCGGCGATGGCCTGGCGCAGTTCCAGCGTGCCATAGTTGGAGGTGTAGTGTGTCATCCCCTGCTGGATGGCTTTGATGCCCGCCTGGCTGATATGCTCTGGCGTCACAAAGTCCGGCTCGCCGACGCCCAGCGAGATCACATCGGGCATGGTCGCCGCGATGTCGAAGAACCGACGTATCCCCGATGGCTTGATGGCGCGCACTCGCTGCGACAGCGGCTCACGCTTGACCAGACCCTGCATGGTTAACCACTCCTCTATCGCACTAGCTGTGAGGCTCTATGTTTCAACTTGCCGTATTTTGTCTCGCGTCTACGGCGTCAGCAACGCCTCAAACGCCTCTCTGTCCTCCACCAGCCCACGCTCGACGATCACTCGTTCGGCGCCGATGAAGTAGCCGGTGGGTACATTGTCGTCAGGTTCCCCTGATTGAACGTCAGGACAAATCTTGAAGTAGTTAGCGCATGCTCAAGCTGGCAATATGTAACTGTTTTAGTCGCCAAATGCAAGCCTCGCTTTCTCAACGTGGTAGACGTAGCGCAACAGGCGCTCACGCCCCTAATCATAGCACAAGGAGCGGGCTGAACACGCGGCGCCCTGCACAACTATCAAGCTGCGCGCTGCTTCAACATGCACAATGTGCACAGTGAAGCTCCAGCCTCCACTCCTCCTGCGCGTCGGGGCAATTGATATGAAGTGACACGGACTCGATCAGCCCAGCCCGTGTCCGATGAAGGCGGCGGCAAGACCATAGGCGCGCACCTTGTCGCTATACTCGCGCAGGCGCTGGCTGACACGCGCCCCAATCGTGCCTTCAAGGTAGCGCCCAGCACGGTCGGGGTGTCCGCTGGGGAGACCAGTGAGTAGCTCGATGCCCTCATCAATCGTGTTGATGGCATAGATGTGGAACAGCCCTGCGCGCACGGCCTCCACCACCTCCTCACGCAGCATCAGGTTGATGGCGTTGGCCTTTGGGATGATCACACCTTGCCTGCCTGTCAATCCGCCGGGGCGCTGTTTGCAGACCGCGAAGAAGCCTTCGATTTTATACGTTGCGCCGCCAATCGCCTGCACCTCGCCGCGCTGATTCACCGAGCCGGTCACGGCAAGCGACTGGCGGATCGGCACGTTCGCCAGCGCCGAGAGCAACGCGTAGAGTTCCGTAGAGGAGGCGCTATCGCCCTCCACTTCGCTGTACATCTGCTCAAAGCAAAGGCTTGCCGTCAGGCTCAAAGGGAAGTCTTGCGCATAGCGTCCCGCCAGATAGCCACCGAGGATCAGCACGCCTTTCGTGTGGCTGGGGCCGCTCTGCGCCGTCTCGCGCTCGATGTTGAGGATGCCCGTTAGCCCCGGCGAGACCCGCGAAGTGATGCGCGTCGGTTTGCCAAACGAATGATCGCTGACGGTCAGCACCGAGAGGCCGTTGACCTGGCCCACCGCCTCGCCATCGGTGTCAATCATCACCACGCCATCACGGATCAGTTCGTCCATCTTGTCCGAGAGCAAGCCAAAGCGCCGCTCGCGCGCCTGAATCGCCTGGGTGACATGGGCGCGTGTGGTGATGGTGGCGCCCGCTTTCTTTGCCCAGTAGCAAGCCTCCACCGTGAGATCGCTGACGCTGGTAAACTGTGTCGAGAGTTTGCGCTGATCTTCCGCCCAGCGGCTGCCTTCCTCGATCAGCAGCGCGACGCCATCCGCCGCGAGTGGTGGGCTGCTGGTGGCGCGGGCGGTCGCCCCAATCACGTGGGCATAGGCGCGCTCCGTCTCCGGTGTGCGCGGCATCTCCACGTCGAAGTCGGCGCGCACCTTGAAGAGCTGGCGGAACTCTGGGTCAACCTCAAGCAGCGCCACATAGGTCTCGCGGTCGCCGATCAACACAATCTTCACCGCTGCTGGAATTGGCTGCGGGCGCAAGGTGGCGCTTGGCGGCGCGGTAGGCGAATCGAGTCCGCTCTCCGTCGTGATCTTGCCGAAGCGCAGCAGGCGTTTCACGGCGTCCCACGAGCGTGAGGCGCTCAACAGGTCACGCGCCTGCACTACAAGAAAGCCGCCAGCCGCCCGATGGAATGCGCCCGCCTTGATCATCATATGGTCGGTGTAGGGCAACCCGTCGCGCACGCCAAATTCGATGCGTCCCGTCAGGTTCACATAGGTCGGGTTGATCTCCTGCACAACGGGCGCGGTGTCGTCCGCTTTGTATGCCACCAGCGCATTGACCCGATAGCGCCGCAGCAACGCCGCCAGCGCGGGCCTGTCGCGCAAATCCTCATCCAGTGGCACGCCGCCCATTGTGGCGCCATCCGCATCGTCGGCGCCCTCGTCGGCGTTGTTGGCCACCTCGCCCTCGTCTGCGCTGCTATCAAGGCTGTTGGTGGTCGGCTCGCTCGCGCCTTGCCGGGTGGGTGATCCATCACCTCCACCTTTGCTCTCGTCGTCGGTAGCGTTTTCCTCGTTGGCGCCGCGCAATACATCAGCGTGCGCCACCAGGTCCACACGCAGCCGCCGCAGGAACTCCGCCACGTCGCTAAACTCATCGTAGCTGGCGCTGATGCCCTCGGCAAGATGGCCAACGGCGGCATCGGCTACCGTCTGGTCCAGCGCGCGCACCCGCCGCCGCGCTTCCTCTTCGAGACCGCGCACCTGTGGCAGTGTCTGACCGATCAACGTCTGCACCTGATCACGGTTCGCCAGCAATAGCTGCCGTGTCTCGTCGGGCAGCGCATTGAACTCCTCCTGTGGCAGCGTCTCCACGTCGTCCGCGTGGTCGGCGCTGAGCCGCTCACCCTCCTTGACCTTGACGGGCAGAATCGCCAGCCCCGACGGTGTGCCACGAATGACGAAGCCGAGATCGAGCGCCCGCTGTTGCAGGTTGTCGAGCAGCTTGCTATGCTGCGTTTCGATGTCGGCGACCAGCGCGGCGCGCTGCTCATCATAGACATCGGCGGAGAAGGCGCGGCGTAGCTCACGCCGGGAGCCCAGCACAAACTGCTCCACATCGTGCGCAAACACCCGCCCGCGTCCCGGCGGCAACCTCAGCGCCAGGGGCTCTTCGGGCTGCTCGAAGTGGTGAACGTAGACCCAATCGGAGGTCGCCGGTCGCGTGCGGGCCACTTGCTCGACGGCGTTGAGAACGGCTGTCGTGCGCCCAACGCCGGGATCGCCCGCGACATAGAGGTTGTAGCGCGGGTCGGTCACTTCCAGTGCGAGTTCAATCGCCTCCTGGGCGCGTTCCTGCCCGACCATCCGCTGCGGCGTGGGCAGGTCGTGGGTCGTCTCGAAGCCCAGGTCGGCGGGACTGGTTGCGCGGCGTAAGGCTTCGGGGGGCAGTTCCAGCGGTCCACGAACGGTGTCCATCGGCACTCCTCACTACGCCTGTCGCTCAGGTGGAACCGATGAAAGCGATGGTATACCAGGCATGCGTCCACGGCGACAGGCAGCAATATAGCGGTGAAAACAACAAGGCGGGACAATTATTCTCATCCAGTGTAACACGACACAGGCAACGGCGGTAGGGGTGAGTTGCGCAGCGCCTGGTCGGGTATGGTGAATGACAACTCCGTCGGGTAGTGGTGAATGACAACTCCGTCGGATAGTGGTGAATGACAACTCCGTCGGGTAGTAGATCGCAGGTGTTGGTTCGTGGCCTGATGCCGTTTGACAGCGTGATCGGGTACTGATCCGCCTTGCCTCTGGCGTGTACTACAATCTGACGCACTGTGACGCAAAGTGACGGATGCCCGTGATGGCGGCTGATGGCGACCCAAACAAAGCAGCAGACAAAGGGACAGCGCATGAGCAATGGGCGCGTGATTGTCATCGGCGCGGGCCACAATCGCCTGATCGCCGCATGCTATCTGGCGCGGGCAGGACGCGATGTGCTGGTGCGGCGACTGGAAAGCTCCGGCGGCGCGGTGAAATGCCCTGCAATGTCACCGAATTGTGACGCCCGCCTGCCGTCTTTGGCGTCATACATGCGGAAACAACGCCAGGATCGGTTTGTCTCTTGCCTGCTTGCGTCGAATGTCGTGTTGCAACGAATATCAGACGTAGAGCATGTGCTATAGGTCGTGTAGGTGTTGGATAGAGAGCATGGCGAGCGTCATGGTATTCATGGGGACAACAATGGATGGCGCACATCGAGGCGAGCAGAAATCGCCGGGAGCGCCTGGCTCACCACACAACACAGCGCCTGCGCCGGGTAGTGCTGGCGCTCCCGATTCCAGCGCTGCCAAAGATGGCACGCGCAACGCCCTTTCAGCGCTGGTGCTCATCGTGGAAGATGAGGAGCCGATTGCGCTGGCGTTGGCGTATATCGTCGAAGACGCTGGCTATACGCCGTTGGTCGCTATGCACGGCCAGCAGGCGCTTGAGTTGGCCCGCTCCCAACATCCTGCGCTGATTCTCACGGACCTGATGATGCCGCAGATGAGCGGTCAGGACTTCTACCGGGAGCTGACTCGGCGTTCGCCGGACGCGGCGGCCCGGATCGTGTTCGTCACGGGCG